>CAYNYN010000372.1:0-3578 GCA_964401445.1 uncultured Saprospiraceae bacterium
TACAGCCCTTCGCGAAGTGCGCCATCTCGACTTTGGCGCCTCTCAACAGGCGGCCGCAGTGCCCGCCGGGCCTTCACAGCACTCCCTTGGTCGAGGGCAGGCTGGGATCGTCGGGGTCGTAGCGCTTGGCCATGCGGATGGCGCGCGCCAGCCCCTTGAAGATGGCTTCGATCTTGTGGTGTTCGTTGTCGCCTTCGGCGCGGATGTGCAGGTTGGCGCGGGCCGTATCGGCAAACGACTTGAAAAAGTGGAAAAACATCTCCGTGGGCATGTCGCCAATGCGTTCGCGCCGAAACTCGGCCTGCCACACCAGCCAGGGCCTGCCGCCGAAGTCGATGGCCACCTGCGCCAGGCAGTCGTCCATGGGCAGGCAGAAGCCGTAGCGTCCGATGCCGCGCTTGTCGCCCAGGGCCTGCCGGAACGCCTCGCCCAGGGCCAGCGCCGTGTCTTCGATGGTGTGGTGCTCGTCGACGTGCAGGTCGCCGCGCGTGTGGATGGTCAGGTCGAGGCCGCCGTGCCGCGCGATCTGTTCGAGCATGTGGTCGAAGAAGCCCAGGCCCGTGCGGATGTCGGCCTTGCCGGTACCGTCGAGGTCGAGCTGGACGAAGACGTCGGTCTCGTGCGTGGTGCGGCGCAGCTCGGCCGTGCGTTCGCCGCGCCGCAGATGCTCCCAGATGTCGGCCCACGAGGTGGTGGTCACCACGTGCCGGGCGAGCCATTCGCCCAGGTCGGGTGCGGCCTCGTCGGCGCCGAGGGCGGGGTCGTTGGCCAGCAGGAAGCCGCGACAGCCGAGGTTGCGCGCCAGCTCCATGTCGGTCAGGCGGTCGCCGATGACCCACGACCCCGCCAGGTCCCATTCCGGGTTGTCGAGGTAATGGGTCAGCATGCCGGTGCGGGGCTTGCGCGTGGGCGCGTTTTCATGAGGAAAGCTGCGGTCGATGCAGACCTCGCGGAAGCGGATGCCCTCGCCTTCGAGGGTGCGCATAATGAGGTCGTGCACCGGCCAGAACGTCTCTTCGGGGAAGCTGGGTGTGCCCAGGCCGTCCTGGTTGGTCACCATCACCAGCTCGTAGTCGAGCTCGCGGGCGATTTTGCCCAGATACTGAAACACGCCGGGGTAGAAAACCAGCTTGTCGAAGCGGTCGAGCTGGTAGTCGTCGGGTTCGCGCACCAGCGTGCCGTCGCGGTCGATGAAAAGCACTCTCTTGGCCATGGTCATGCGTTTGCGTATTCGTTCAGGGCGTCGAGCAAAGCCGTATTCTCTTCGGGCGTGCCCACCGTGATGCGCAGGCATCCTTCGCACAGCGGCTGGCGGGAGCGGTCGCGCACGACGATGCCCCTTGCCGCAAGGAAGTCGTACAGCCGGCGCGGCGCATCCACGCGCACCAGCAGGAAATTGGCCTCCGAGGGGAACACCGCCTGCACGAAGGGCAGGGCCGCGAGGGCCTCGGCCAGGCGCTCCCGCTGGCGCAGCAGCACCTCCACCTGCGCGCGCATCTCGTCGGGGCGGGCCAGCGCCTCGAGGGCGGCATTTTGCGTAAGCTGATTGACGTTGTAGGGCGGCTTGACGGCATTCATCCAGCCGATGAGGGGCGCTTGCGCAAAAGCCATCCCGAGCCGGATGCCGGCCAGGCCCCAGGCCTTCGACAGCGTCTGCAGCACCACCAGGTTGGGGTAGCGGTCGACCAAGGGCAGCAGCGAGGCTTCCGGGCAGAAGTCGATGTAGGCCTCGTCCACCACCACGATGCCGGGGAAGTTTTCCACCAGCTGGCGCACCTGCCTTTCGGCAAACAGGTTGCCGGTGGGGTTGTTGGGGCGGCACAGGAAGAGCAGGCGCGTGCGGTCGCCGGCCTGCGCCAGGATGGCATCGACGTCGGGCCGGAAGCCGGGCAGCAGGGGCACGCGCACCACCTCGACATCGGCGATGGCGGCGCTCACCTCGTACATGCCGTAGGTGGGCGGCAGCACCACGATGGCGTCGCGGCGCGGCTCGCAGAACAGGCGCAGCAGCAGGTCGATGGCCTCGTCGCTGCCGTTGCCGAGGAACACCTGTTCGGGTGGCACGCCCTTCAGCTCGGCCAGGCGCTGGCGCAGGGGCGTGGCCACGGGGTCGGGATAGCGGTTCAGGCCGTTGTCGAAGGGGTTCTCGTTGGCGTCGAGGAAGACGCGGGCCGCGCCCGCAAACTCGTGCCGCGCCGACGAGTAGGGCTGCAACCGGCGGATGTTGGGGCGCAGCAGCGATTCAATGTCCATGTTCCCGGTTTTTTGCGAAAGCAAGCCTGATGGATACGGCGCGGCGGTGCGCCTCGAGCGCCTCGGCCGCAGCCATGGCCTCGACGATGGGACCCAGCGCCTGCAGCCCTGCGGGCGTGATGTGCTGGAAGGTGGTCTTGCGCACGAAGCTGTCGAGCGACACGCCGCTCCAGGCGCGCGCAAAGCCGTTGGTGGGCAGCGTGTGGTTGGTGCCCGAAGCATAGTCGCCCGCCGACTCGGGCGTGTAGTGGCCCAGGAACACCGAGCCGGCATGCTGCACCGCTTCGGCCCAGCGCCCGGCATCGGCCAGGGCGAGGATGAGGTGCTCGGGCGCATAGGCGTTTGCGAAAGCGAGGGCCTCGTCGGGCGTGCGCAGCAGGACGGCGCGGCTGTGCGTGAGGGCTTGCCGCGCGATGTCGGCCCGCGGCAGGGTGGCCAGCTGCGTCTCCAGCTCGGCGAGGGTGGCGTCGAGCAGGGCCTCCGACAGGGCCACCAGCACCACCTGGCTATCGGGGCCGTGCTCGGCCTGCGACAACAGGTCGGCCGCCACGAAGGCCGGCACCGCGGTGTCGTCGGCCACCACCAGCACCTCCGACGGCCCTGCCGGCAGGTCGATGGCCACGCCCTGGCGCTGCGCCAGCTGCTTGGCCGCCGTGACGTACTGGTTGCCCGGCCCGAAAATCTTGTCCACGCGCGGGATGGTCTCGGTGCCGTAGGCCAGCGCGGCAATGGCCTGGGCGCCCCCCACGCGATACACCTCCGTCACACCTGCCTGCCTTGCGGCAAACAGGATGGCGGGGTGCACGCTGCCGTCGCGCTGTGGCGGCGTGCACAGCACCACGCGCGCACAGCCGGCCAGGCGCGCCGGCACGGCCAGCATCAGCACCGTGGAAAACAGGGGCGCGCTGCCGCCCGGAATGTAGAGGCCCACGCGCTCGATGGGCAGCGCCTTGCGCCAGCAGCGCACGCCCGGCATGGTTTCCACCACCTGCACTGCCTCGGCCTGTGCCGCATGGAACCGCTCGATGTTGGCTGCCGCCTGGCGGATGGCATCCCTGAGCTGCGGGTCGAGCTGCGCCTCGGCCGCATCGATGTCGGCTTGGGGCACGGCGAAGTCGGCAATCTCCACGCCGTCGAACTGGCGGGTGAAGCGGCGCAGGGCCTCGTCGCCTTCGCGCGCCACGGCCTCGAGCACCGGCCCCACCCGCCCTTCGAGCGTGGTCCAGTCGAAAACGGGCCGGCGCGCCAGCTCGGGCCATTCTTCGGGTCGGGGATAGCGGATGATATCCATATGGTTTGCGTTGCAGGCAAGAGGCGTACAGCAT
>CAYNYN010000373.1:0-3530 GCA_964401445.1 uncultured Saprospiraceae bacterium
TTTCACCAAACTCGGTGAAACTCTGCGGTTATAAAACTGCGTTTGGGCTGCGTCATGCTGCGTCTGAAAGCTGCGGTTAATGGCTCGCTGCGCTCGCGACGATGGACGATGGACGATGGAAGTTTACGTCGTCACGCGTCACGACGTCACGTGTCACGACGTCACGTCTCACGCGTCACGCGTCACAGCAATCGCTGCCCAACGACAAAGCCCCACCGCGGCGTGGCGGCAGGGCTTTGCGTGCAGGCCCCGTGCGGGGCGTTTTTTGCGAAAGCGAAAGCTGTCAGAGCAGCGGGGCGATGACGAGGGCCACCACCGACATCAGCTTGAGCAGGATGTTGAGCGAGGGGCCCGAGGTATCCTTGAAGGGGTCGCCCACGGTGTCGCCCACGACGGCGGCCTTGTGCGGCTCGCTGCCCTTCTTGTAGATCTTGCCGTCGATCTCGACGCCTTCCTCGAACATCTTCTTGGCGTTGTCCCATGCGCCACCGGCGTTGGCCTGGAAGATGGCCATGAGCACGCCGGCTACGGTCACGCCGGCCAGCAAGCCACCCAGCATCTCGGCACCGCCGAGGAAGCCCACGGCGACGGGCGTCGCTACGGCCAGCAGGCCCGGCAGCACCATCTCGCGGATCGAGGCCGTGGTCGAGATCTCGACGCACTTGCTGTACTCGGCCTTGCCCATGGCGGCATCGAAGGTCTTGCGGTCCGCTTCGGGCCACTCGTCCATCGGCTTGTCACCGTGCTTCTGCATGACGGCCAGGGCGGCCTTCAGTGCGGGAATTTCGTGGAACTGGCGGCGCACCTCCTTGATCATGTCCATGGCCGCGCGGCCCACGGCGCCCATGGCCAGCGACGAGAACAGGAAGGGCAGCATGCCCCCCACGAGCAGACCGGCCATCACCTGCGGATGCGAGATGTCGATCGAGTTGATCTTGGCCGTGTGCATGTAGGCGGCGAAGAGGGCCAGAGCCGTCAGTGCGGCCGAGCCGATGGCGAAGCCTTTGCCGATGGCGGCAGTGGTGTTGCCCACGGCGTCGAGCTTGTCGGTGCGCTTGCGCACTTCACCCGGCAGCTCCGACATCTCGGCAATACCGCCGGCGTTGTCGGCGATAGGACCGTAGGCATCTACGGCCAGCTGGATACCCGTGTTCGACAGCATGCCCACGGCCGCGATGGCGATGCCATACAGGCCGGCGAAGTGGTAGGCACCGAGGATGGCAGCCGCCAGGATGATGATGGGCAGTGCAGTGGACTGCATGCCCACGCCCAGACCCGAAATGATGTTGGTGGCGGCACCCGTCACCGACTGCTTCACGATGCTCAGCACCGGTTTCTTGCCCGTACCCGTGTAGTACTCGGTGATCAGGCCGATGAGCAGACCAGCCACCAGACCGAAGATCACGGCGTAGATGACGCCCATGGCCGTGTATTCCTTGCCTTCGAACGTCCACGTCTCGGGCATCATTTTCAGCACGATGGCGATGGTGGCCACGATCATGATGGCCGACGAGATGAACTCGCCGCGGTTGAGGGCCTTCTGCGGGTCGCCGCCCTCTTTGACGCGCACGAAGAAGGTGCCCAAGATCGAGGTCAGGATGCCCACGCCGGCCAGGTAGAGCGGCAGCAGCACGGCGTTGAGGCCGCCGAAGCTGTTGGTCGTTTCAAAGCCCTGCAAGCCGATGAAGGCCGCGCCCAGCACCATGGTACCGATGATGGAGCCCACGTACGACTCGAACAGGTCGGCGCCCATGCCGGCCACGTCACCTACGTTGTCGCCCACGTTGTCGGCGATGGTGGCGGGGTTGAGCGGGTGGTCTTCGGGGATGCCGGCTTCCACCTTGCCCACGAGGTCAGCACCCACGTCCGCAGCCTTGGTGTAGATACCGCCGCCCACACGGGCAAACAGAGCGATCGACGAGGCACCGAACGAGAAGCCCGTGATCACGGTGATCACCTTGTTGGCATCCCAGCCCAGGTTGGAGTAGATGATGAACAGCACGCTCAGACCGAGCACACCCAGCGCTACCACGCCCAGACCCATCACCGAGCCGCCGGCAAACGCCACTTCGAGGGCCTTGCCCAGGCTGGTGCGGGCGGCATTGGTGGTGCGCACGTTGGCCTTGGTGGCGATGCGCATGCCGATGAAGCCGGCCAGGGCCGAGCACACGGCACCCACGATGAACGATACCGCGATCAGCGGCGAAGAGGTTTCTTCCGAGCGGCCGCTGATGAACAGCAGCACGGCTACGGCCAGCACGAAGATGCTCAGCACGCGGTATTCGGCCCGCAGGAAGGCCATGGCCCCCTCGGCAATGTTTTTGGCAATGGTGGCCATGCGCTCCGTACCCACATCCTGCTTGCTTACCCAGGACGATTTCCAGAACGTGTATGCAAGCCCCAGCAAGCCAAACAGGGGCATGAGGTAGATCAACTGTTCACCCATGATCGAATCGTTTTTTCAGGTTATCTAAAGTTGGTGACACAACAAAGGCATGACCCGTGGCTGGTTACCAGAATGGTCATGCCTCTGGTGGCCTTTCGTTCAGGCCGCAAAAGTAAAGCAATCTTTCGGTTTGGCCAATCGGCTTTTTCCGCCGGCAACGCACCGATTTTCAGCGCCTTTCGGCAAATGCCGCCCGCCCGCAGCCACACCCGTGCCCCCCAACGCGCCAACGACGGTCTCGCTCCGTCACCGGCAGCGCCGAAATTTCATTTTTCGAGTTATCTAAATTATTTTTGCCGAAAGGCGAAAAACCTGCCCAAAACGCACATCACATGAGCCAGCCCCCTGCCATCTCCATCAAAGGCCTTTCGGTCTCGTACGGCCGCAAGCGCGTGCTGAGCAACATCTACCTCGACATCGAGCCGGGGGCCGTGGTCGGCGTCATCGGTCCCAACGGCGCGGGCAAGTCCACGCTGTTCAAGGCGGTGATGGGCCTGCTCGACCACTTCACCGGCGAGGTGCGCGTGCTGGGCCAGCCCGTGGACAAGGTGCGCAAGCGTCTGGCCTACATCCCGCAGCGCGACGACATCGACTGGCAGTTTCCGGCTACGGTGTACGACGTGGCCGTCATCGGTCGCTACCCGCACAAGGGCCTGCTCCAGCGCCTCGACGCCCACGACCACGACATCGTGCAACGCGCCCTGGCCGACACGGGCATCGAGCACCTGAAGCACCGCCAGATCGGCGAGCTGTCGGGCGGGCAGCAGCAGCGCGTCTTCCTGGCGCGGGCGCTGGCCCAGGAGGCCGACATTCTGCTGCTCGACGAGCCCTTCGTCGGCGTCGACGTCACCACCGAAGAGCGCATCATACAGATCCTCAAGCGGCTGGCTGCCGAAGGCAAGACGGTGCTGGTGGTGCACCACGACCTGTCCACGGTGCGCGCCTACTTCGACAAGGTGGTGCTGCTCAACCAGCGCCTCATCGCCTACGGCGACACCGACACGGCCTTTACGGAAGAGAACGTGGCGGCCACCTACCGCAGCCAGCTCACCATCCTGCACCAGGCCGGGCTGGTGGAGTGAGC
>CAYNYN010000374.1:0-3508 GCA_964401445.1 uncultured Saprospiraceae bacterium
TCAGATGCTCGGTTCCTCAAGTCCTCTTGACACATCATTCATCCTCATACGCCGGCCCATAAACCGGCAGGGGCGCGGTCCGATCGCGCGGTCCGTTCAATGCGGGTCTTCGGGTGGTCCCTGCGGGGGGCGTCCGCCCTCGTCGAGCAGCAGGGTGCGCAGGGCTTCGCGCACGAAGGCGCGGAAGAGCGGCTGCTGCTCGGGGCGCAGCAGTGCCTGCACGTCCTGGAAGTGGCGGTAGGTGAAGGTCACCTTCTCGCGCTCCAGCTCGAGGTAGGCCTGCAGCAATGAGTCGGTGGGGGTGTGCATGGCCGTGTCGGTGAGCGCCAGGAAGTAGTCCTTGAGCAGGGTGCGCTGGCGGGCTGCCAGCTCTTCCATGTGGCGGTTGTGCTGTTCGGCCAGCTCGCCGAAGCGCGCGGCCTGGTCGTCGTCGAGCCGAAGCATCTGCGCCACGCGATGCTTGAGGCCGTGCCGGGCCGGGTCGCCCTGCGGCGGCGGGGGACCGAGCAGGAAGAAGGCCACCATGGCCAGGTTGAGCGCCAGCAGGAAGAAGGTGGCGTATTGGTAAAACTTGCGGCGTTCCATCATTCGTAGATTTTGAGGTCATTGACGAGGTGCGCCTGGTAGAGGCGGGCATCCGTGGCGGTGGCATTGCTGCGCATGGCCTGGCGCAGCGCCAGCACGTTGAGCAGCAGGATGAGGACGGCGGCCGCGATGGCCTGCCAGCGGCCGATGCGCAGGCTGCGCACCTTGCCCTCGCTTTCGATGCGGGCTTCGATGCGGGCGAACAGGTCGGCCGGCGGTTGGGCGCGCGCGGCATCGTCCATGCTGTGCAGTACCTCTTCGATCCATTTTTCTTTGTCCATGATCGGTGCATTTTGCGTGGTTCATTGCGGGTAGAGCGGCTCGAGGCGCTTGCGCAAATTCTGCTTGGCGCGCTGTAGCAGCGATTCCACGGCCTTGAGCGACAGGCCCATCACGTCGGCCACCTCCTGTCGGGGCAGGTGCTCCACGTAGCTGAGCAGGAAGGCCGTGCGCTGGTTGTCGGGCAGCGTGTCGATCACCTGGAAGAGCAGTCGCGCCTTTTCCTTGTTTTCGAGGCGCGCGCCCGGGTGGTCGAAGGTGGCGCCTTCGGGCAGCCCCTCGCCGCTGCTGACGGCAGCGTGTTTTTCCTTTTTTTTCAAAAAACTGAGCGCGGCATTGACGGTGATGCGATAGATCCAGGTGTGCACTGCGGCCTCGCCCTTGAAGGCCTGCGCGCCCCGCCAGATGCGCACGAACACGTCCTGCGTGATCTCCTCGGCATCCTCGGCGTTTTTGGCGAAGCCCAGCGCCGTGTTGTACACCCTGTCGGCATAGCGCCGGTAGAGTGCCTCGAAGGCCTTGCGGTCGCCCTGGCCGATGGCGCGTATGTGCTGCAACTCGTCCATCATGCGGCGGAGGTGTCGGTATGGGTTGTGGCTTTCGCCAAAAAGGGCGGCGCTCACTGCTCCTGCTCCAGCGTGCGGATGTCGGCGATGAGCTGATCGATCGATGTTTTGTTCAGCCCGTTGTAGATGCCGCGAATGTAGCCCCGCCGGTCGACGAGCACGAAGTTTTCGGTGTGCAAAAACTCGTCGGGGTCTTTTTCGAGGCCCAGATCCTCCTCCACGAAGTAGGCCTGGCGTCCCAGCCGGTAGATCTGCGCGCGCTCGCCCGTGACGAGGTGCCACTTGCCCGACACCACGTCGTGGCTTTCGGCATAGGCCTTCAGCACCGGCACCGAGTCGCGCGTGGGCGTGACCGAATGCGACAGCAGCAGCACGTCGTCATCGTCGAGGAAGGCGGCCTGCAGGATGCCCATGTTGTCGGTCATCCTGGGGCAGATGCCCGGGCACGAGGTGAAGAAGAAGTCGGCCACGTAGATCTTGCCCCGGAACGTCTTTTCCGTCACCACCTGGCTGTCCTGATCGATGAGCCGGAAGGGCGGGATGCGGTGGAAGGTGTCCAGCTCGGGCGCGTCGGGGGTGAGCCAGTGTGGCGTGAAGGTGGCGTCGTTGAAGTAGGGCAGGGTGGTCACGCGGCTGTCGGCGGCGGGCTCGGAGCGGCTGTCGCAGGCAGCCAGCCCCAGGGCCAGCGCCCCGCTAATCGTCAGCGCCCACGTCCACCGTTTCATCGTCCAGTTCATAGCACAGTTTTGATCTTTTCAAACCGAAAATGCGGCCGTTGCGGGCCTCGTAGTTGCTGTAGAGCTTGCCGTTTTCGCGCCAGCACTGCTGCAGGCCTTCCTCGCGGCCCTGCACCAGGTGCATCTTCTTGAAGATGGCGCCGCTGCTGTACCACTGTTTCTGTTCGCCGTGGGCCACGCCCATGACGTAGTTCGACTCCGAACGCAGCTTGCCGTTGCGCCACCAGGTGTACACCTTGCCGTGGCGCTTGCCGTCCACGTAGGTGGCTTCGAAGCTCTTGCGGCCGTCTTCGAACCACATGAGGTACTTGCCGTGCTTTTTGCCGTTGCGGTACGCGATCGAGGCGGCCAGCCGGCCGTTGGGATGGTATTTCAGGGCCGTGCCCGTGAAAGGGTGCCCCTCATAGCGAACGAGGCCCTGCTCGGGTACGAGCACCAGCGAGTCGGCCGGCACGGTGGCCGGCCTCGTCGTGGTGGCTGCTTCAAGGTTTGGTCTGTGGCTGTCGGTGGTGGTGCAGCCGGCAGTGAGCAGCAGTGCAGCTATGATCCACTCATTGAATTGCATGGGGTGTGCCTTGATAATCACCGGGGAAGATGATGTAGTACTGGTTCAGGTACGTCTCGTTCTGGATGTGGTAGTGGTACTCGCCCTCGGGGTTGTGCTGGGTAGGGCTGACGTGGCCACCCGACGCATCCAGGTCGGTAGGGTAGTCGCCCGTCGAGTAGCACTTGCGGCCGTAGATGAAGAAGCCGTCAGCCATGATGCCGATGAGCTTGTCGTCGTCGTCCGACCATGCCTTGGGTTCGAGGTGGTAGTGGTAGCTCTGCGGGCCGGTGTGTGCGCCCGTGTAGTCGAGCGAGGGCAAGGCGTCGTTGATGGGCACGTTGGGGCCTTCCTCGTCGTTGTAAATCATGGCGCCGCTGACGGCCATGCCGATGGGGCCGAGGCCCGTGGCGGTGGTGGTGCTGGCACGCTCGGGCGCGATGGGCACGCGCAGCGTGAACGAACCGATGAAGTCGTCGATGTTGCCGGGGGCCATGGCCTCGTACGAGGTGACCGTCGGCTCCACGAAGAGCGGGTGGTTTTCCGTGGTGTTGGTGTTGGTACACAGCACGTGGCCCATGGGGTCGGTGGTACAGCGCTCGTGCGTGTTCGACCAGTAGGGCGAGGTGTGGTTGGGCCAGCCGTTCGACTCGATGACCACCTCGTCGCCATCGAGGTAGATGGTGAAGTTGGTGGTGTCGAATTCGGCGAAGGCCGGGTGCAGGGTGGCGGCGCCCCCCGTGTCGTCGGTGTCGTCGGCGTTGGCCACGTAGCCGTCGGGCTGCGTGCACGCCGTG
>CAYNYN010000375.1:0-3507 GCA_964401445.1 uncultured Saprospiraceae bacterium
CGATAGTCGTCGGCCTGGCCGTGGCCACGGGGCTGTGGGCCCAGAAGTACAGCAACGAGTTCCTCGCCATCGGCGCGGGTGCGCGCGCCCACGGGCTGGGTACGGCCGTCGTGGCCACCGACACCGACCCTACCGCCTCCTACTGGAATCCCGCCGGTCTGGCCTGGCACACCGCCGAGGAAGGACTGCAGCTCAGCGCCATGCATGCCGAGTGGTTTGCCGGCGTGGGCAAGTACGACTACCTGGCCATGAGCATCCCCACCAACGACGCGCACAAACGCATGGGGCTGAGCCTCATCCGCTTCGGCATCGACGATATCGCCAACACGCTCTTCCTCTACGACGAAGACGGCACCGTCAACTACGACAACGTCGTGTCGTTCTCTGCTGCCGACTATGCGCTGCTGTTCAGCTATGCCTGGCAGCCCGGCAGCAGCGGGCGTCACAGCCTGGGCTTCAGCACCAAGGTCATCCGCCGCGTCATCGGCTCGTTCGCCAACGCCTGGGGCTTCGGCTTCGACATCGGGTGGCAGTACCGTCACAACGGCTGGCGGGCCGGCGCCACCCTGCGCGATGCCACCTCGACCTTCAATGCCTGGCGCAACACCCTGACGCAGGACGAAAAAGACCGGCTGCTGGCCACCGGCAACGAGCTGCCCGAGGTGAGCGCCCTCGAGATCACGAAGCCTACCCTGCTGCTCGGCCTGGCGCGCCGGTTTGGGCACGACAAATGGCTGTTCCTGCCCGAGCTCAACCTGCGCCTCACCACCGACGGACGCCGCAACGCGCTGCTGGCCACCGACCTGTTCAGCGCCGACCTGGCCTTCGGCCTCGAAACGGTGTACGACGACTTCCTCATCCTCAGGGCCGGCATCAGCCAGTTCCAGCAGGAAAAGGGGTTCGACCAGGCAACCTTCTGGACGTCGCGCCCTGCCGCCGGCGTGGGCATGAAGCTGGGGCGGTTGCGCATCGACTATGCCTTCAGCGACATCGGCGACAACCAGGGGCGCTTCTCACACATCATCTCGCTGCAACTCGACATGCTGCCGCGGGATGCGCGACAATAGCACGCGCAGCCCGTCACATTGGCAGCGGCTGACACTTGAATATATCTGATCATTACCCATAACTTAGCGTGGTCATTCGAAGATGCCTTTCGGCAAACGTGGCCGCGGCAAACGTGCCGCACCGACCGATTGACATAGACCCAGAAGACCGACAAAGAGCAGAAACCGTGCAGGCGTCTGAACGATGTTTTGACTCAACACTACTAAAATTGGGGTATGACTCAGAGTGTCTAGGGCGGGCTCCAGGCCGTTGACTTGTCCGGCCTCGAATCCCCTTCGGGGGAGGAGACGAGGAGATTACCGAACCACTCTGGCAGCCTCATCCATGTTTTGACGGGGTCCAAAACAGCCCTTGACGCTTGTGCGGTTTTCTTTTTTCCCTGCCTCCTGCCGCGCAGCACATCTGCACCAAAAAGCGTAGTTTTAGAGCATCACCTCACAAATGCCGACTATGCTGCGCGTGTTGCTTCCGTTGATCATGACCGGGATATGGCTGTCGGGGCAAGCCCAGCGCATCATTCCGCTGGACAACCCCTCGCTCGAGGACTTCCCGCGCGCCAACACCGCTCCCGTCGGCTGGCACGACTGCCGCACTTCGGGCTATACCGCCCCTTCCGTGTTGCCCCTGCCCCGCTCCATCATCCGCGTCAATCTGCTGCCCGACGACGGGCAGTCGTACGTAGGGCTTCCCCTGCGCAAGGATGGCACTGCCGCCGCCATCGGGCAGCGGCTGGCCGAGCCGCTGTTGCCCGGCCACTGCTATGCGCTCGGCATGTCGCTGGCGCGCTCGCCCCGCTACAACCTCGTGCTGCCCAACAACTACACGCCCGTCAACCACGCCGACCCCGTCGTGCTGACGGTGCTGGGCGGCCGCGACTCGTGTGCGCGTGAGCAGCTGCTCGGCGAGACGCCGGTGGTGCCACAGCCGCATTGGCGCCGCTTCCGCATTTACTTCCAGCCACAGGACACCGTCACCCACATCACCCTGCAACCCTGGTTCATGGCCCATCGCGCAAAGGACTACGGCGGCCACGTGCTCATCGACAACATCGGCCCCATCGTGCCGGTGGACTGCGAGACGCGGGCACCGCTCGCCAACCGCGACACCTTCACCGCACCGCCATTCGACTACAACCGCATCTACGAGCGCCACGTGGCCGAGATGCGGCTGATGCTCGACCAGATCTGCCGCGTGTTGCACTTCGAGCCGGGCTCGACGTGGATGAAAGACGTGGCCAGCAGGGCGCTCTACATCCTGGGGTTGCAACTGCGCAAATACCAGGACCTGCAGGTAGTGATCTACGTCAAACCCTACGACGAGCGCATCGCCCGTTTCCGCGCGCGCTATTTGCGGCATCAGCTCTACAAGACCGGCGTGCGCCTCCATCGCATGCAGATACTGGCCGAAGAGCCGAAGCCGCCCAGCGAGCAGCCCTGGTACGAATGCGACAATGCCCAGCTCAGGATCTACATTTTCCGAAAGGGAAAGAAAAAGCTTTGGATGCCCCCCGAAGAGGCGCGCCGCCTGTTCTGACGACCGGCCGGCCTATTCGTGCCGCGTGAGCCCGTAATACTCGGCGCCGGTGAGGATGTGCCAGTGCTGCAGCGCCCGCCACACCTTGCCCTTGCGCGGCGAGGCCAGGGCGACGAGGGTATGGCCGCGCGAAGGGGCCTGACCGAAAATCGTGTGGTCGTACAGCTCGGCCGGCCGGCTGCCGTCGCGCGGCGCCATTTGCCGCACGGCCATCGACCAGTTGTCGAAGCCGATGCCCTCGTGGCGGCAGAGCTGTCGCATGGCTTCGATGTGTTCGGCTGCGCTGGTGGCCAGCACCACCGAGTAGGTGAGAAAACGCGAGCGGAACAGGCATTTCCATACGGGCAGCACCTCGATCCTGCGCCCCCGGCTCACCTGCATGGCGATGGGCGACCAGCCCGTGAGCACCACGTCGCCGTAGCGATAGCCGCTCGACGGCTGGGGCACCCCTTCGATCACGGTCTGACCGATGGTGCGGGTGCGGGCGGTGAGCACCTCGGGACGCAGCCCCGGATTGAGACATACCAGCCGCACCGCCGGCCGGTGCCAGTCGAGATGGACGCCACCGGCCAGCCGGCGCGCCAGCACCCACTGGCGCTGGGCCATGGCGGCCAGCGATCCGATTTCACGCGCGCGGGCGTGGTCGGCCTGCCGCTGCAGGGTGGCCAGTGCGTAGTACAGCGCAGGCTTCCACTCGCGCCGCCGCAGGTAAATCTCGGCCAGAAAGGCAAAAGGCTCGGCCCACGACGGCACCTGCTTCACCACGCGCTTGCACAGCTTGACGGCATGGTACACGTCGCCCACGCGGTCGTACTCGCGCGCCAGATCGAACAGCCAGGCGGGCATGCGGGCTGCCTGATCCGAAGGGGTGCCTTTATGTGGGTGGTTGGTCTTCATCGGGTGCGG
>CAYNYN010000376.1:0-3487 GCA_964401445.1 uncultured Saprospiraceae bacterium
CTCTCTGTCTCTCCGTCACTCCGTCTCTCCCTCTCCCCGCACCAGCTCCCACGCCAGCGCCAGTGCCGCCACGGCCGACATTTCGATGTTCTGGGCGCGCATTTTGCCAAACCGGTATTTGCGGGCAATGGTTTTGTCGCCCAGCGAGGCGCCAATCCAGACGGTGCCCACCGGTTTTTCGGGCGTGCCGCCCGAGGGCCCGGCGATACCCGTCGTGGACACGGCCAGGTCGGTGCCGATGACGCGGCGCGCCCCCTCGGCCATCTGTCGGGCCACCGGCTCGCTCACTGCGCCATGGGCACGCAGGTCGGCCTCGCTGACGCCCAGCACGCGGGCCTTCACCTCGTTGGCGTAGGCCACCACGCTGCCGCGGTAGTAGTCGGAGGCACCGGGCACGCTCGTGATCTTGTGGGCTATGTGTCCGCCCGTGCAGCTCTCGGCCGTGGCGATGGTCAGATTGCGCTTTCGCAAAACGCGACCCAGCGCCGCTTCGATGGTCTCGCCTTCGGTGCTGAACACACATGGCCCGAGCAGTGCCACCAGCTTTTCGGTCTGCTCGTCGAGCAGTTTTTTCAGCTTCGGCTCATCGGCGCCTTTTGCCGTCAGGCGCAGGCGCACCTGGAAGAGCGAGGGCAGGTAGGCCAGCGACACCTCGGGTGGCAGCGAGGCCTCGAAGGAGGCGAGCTTCTGGGCCAGCACCGATTCGGCCTCGCCCACCGTGCAGATGGTGCGGTGCAGGCGCGGCGAGGGCCTGAAATGGTCTTTGAGGCCGGGCAGCACGTACTCCTCCATCAGGTGCTGCATCTCGAAGGGCACGCCGGGCAGCGAGACGACGACCTTGCCCTCGTGCTCGAACCACATGCCGGGCGCCGTGCCCATGCGGTTGGGCAACAGGCGCGCATTGGCAGGCACCAGGCACTGGCTGCGATGCGCCTCGTTCAGCTCTTTGCCAAAACGCGCGAACAGCCGCTGGATGTGTTGCCAGCACGCCTCGTCGAAGACCATGTCCACGCCGAAAAACGCAGCCAGTGTGTGCTTGGTCACGTCGTCGCGCGTAGGCCCCAGGCCGCCGGTCATCAGCACCGCATCGGCCATGGACAACCCGCGACGCAAGGCATCCTGGATGTGCGCCTGGTCATCGCCCACCACGATGGTCTCCACCACCTGCGCGCCGATGGTCTCGAGGGCCCGGGCCATCCAGGCAGCGTTGGTGTTGACGATTTGGCCGATGAGCAGCTCGTCGCCTATGTGCAGCAGCGTCACTTTCATGGGTAGCGTGTTTTGGGCAGGCAAGATACGGGAGGAGGGTCGAGAGAAAGAGAGTCGGAGAGACAGAGAGACGGAGAGCGTGAGGAGAGAGGAACGCGTTGCGTCCCATATTGAAAATCGGGGCAGGCTGTTGTGCAAGCCCACGCGCAACCAAATTTTTCATGGGGCTCCAAGATCTCGCGCTCCGCTCCCACTCCATCGCCATATATTTGGCGAAAGCCCCGCCCATGCGTCTCCTCATCCTGTCCTTTTTGCTGTCGTGCGCCCTGGCATCCATGGCGCAGCCGGCGCGCGCATGGGAAAAGGCCGGCGACGAGGCGATGCGCGCCGCCGACTGGTATGCCGCGCAGTACTATTACGAACAGGCGCTCCTGCAGAAGCCCGACGACCCGCTACTGCTGTGGAAACAGGGCGAGGTGCTGCGCCAGAGCCAGGCATGGGAGCCGGCCGCCCACACGTACGAGCGACTGCTGCGTCTGGCGCCAGACCGGTTTCCGCTGGCGCGCCTGCATCTGGGCGAGGTCTACCGAACCCTGGGCCGGTACGAGGAAGCCATCCAGATGTTCGAGGCGTTCATCGAGGCGGGGCAAGGCGGGGCGCGCTGGCTCGACCAGGCCCGCCGGCTCGTCGAATCGTGCCGGCAGGCACAGCGCGCGGCGGCCCGACCCGACACCTCCTGGCACATCCGCCATGGCGGGCGCGCGCTGAACACGGGCTGGAACGAATTCGCGCCCTTTCTGTCGGGCGACACGCTCTTCTTCTCGTCGAACCGATACCTGTGGCGCAACGACACGGCCCGCCCACCCCGCCACCTCAGCCGGCTCTACTTGGCCACGGGTGGCGCCCGCGCCCGACCGCTCCCTTCCCGCCTTCAGGAAAAGGACGCCCACACGGCCCACCTCGTGCCGGCCGGCGACACGCTCTTCTACACGCGCTGTCGGTTCGTGCAGGGCGAGCGCATCCGCTGCCAGATCATGGTGCGCACGCGCGACGGGCGCGGCCAGTGGGCACGGCAGGGGCAGGCGCTGCCGCCGCCCGTCAACCTCGAGGGCTACACCACCACGCAGCCGGCACTGGGCTACGACAGCACCACGCACACGCGCTGGCTCTTCTTCGCCTCCGACCGGCCCGGCGGTGCGGGTGGGCTCGACCTGTGGGCCGTACCGCTTTTTGGCGACAGCCTGGGCGAGGCGCGCCAGCTCGAGGCCCTCAACACGCCCTGGGACGAAGGCACGCCCTTCTTCCACCAGCCCACGCAGACGCTGTGGTTCGCCTCCAACCGTCCCGAGGCCATGGGCGGTTGGGACGTCTTCTACATGCCCTGGCCGCCCGACAGCCTCGGGCCGCGCCACCCCGGCCCGCCCATCAACAGCAGCTTCGACGACCTCTGTTTTTTCCTTTCGGAAAACGGCACGCGCGCCTGGCTGGCCTCCAACCGCAGCGGCAGCCTCTACCTCGACCGCGAGCGGAAAAACTGCTGCAACGACCTGTGGGAGCTGCGGCGCCATTTGCCGAAAGGCGAAAAAGAAGCTGAAGCCCCGGCCCCGCTGGTCACCACCGCACCCGCCGACAGCGTCGCGTCGCCCGCACCCGTCGCCACCGCGCCGCCATCGGCCTTGCCCGACTTCCTGCCGCTGGCCCTTTACTTCGACAACGACGTGCCCGACCCGCGCAGCACGAGCCGCACCACACGCACGGCCTACCTCGAGACCTGTGCGCCCTACCTGGCCCGCGAAGACGAATACATCGCCGAGCTGGCGCAAGGGCTCGCCCCTGCTGCCGCCGACACGGTGGCCGCTGCCGTGCACGCCTTTTTTGCCGACGAGGTGGCGCGCGGCTGTGCGTGGCTCGAGGCGTTCAGCGAGCTGCTGTGGCAGCGCCTCGAACGCGGCGACACCATCGAGCTGCGCATACGCGGCTACACCAGCCCCCGCGCCGAATCGGACTACAACCTGCGGCTGGCCGCGCGCCGCATCGCCAGCGTGCGCAACCACTTCGCCACCTGGCGCCACGGCCTGCTGGCGCCCCGGCTGTCGTCGGGCCAGCTGAAAATCACGGAGCTGCCGCTGGGCGAGACGGAGAGCGCCGGCAAGGTCAGCGACCGCCTCGACGACCTGCGCGGCTCGGTGTACAGCCTCGAAGCGGCACGTGCACGCAAGGTGGTGATTGAAGAGATCAGGTAAGAGGCCCCTGAAAAAAGTGGTTGAGGGTTGAGCGT
>CAYNYN010000377.1:0-3481 GCA_964401445.1 uncultured Saprospiraceae bacterium
CAACCGATTAAACCGATTTCACCGATTCAACCGATTTGACCTGAAAAGAAAGCCTTGCGTACCATTACACCACACACCCCAACTTCACTGCGCCAAAAAAGTCGAGACCAATGAAATATCGCAATCTGATCTGGCTGTGCGCCCTGGCCCTGACGGGCCTGTTGGCCGGCTGTGAAAAAGACCCCTACACCCATGCCGTCATCGAAACCGACTACGGCGACATCGAGGTGATCCTGTACAACACCACGCCCAGGCACCGCGACAACTTCATCAAGCTGGCCAAAGAAGGCTTCTACGACAGCCTGCTGTTCCACCGCGTCATGCCCGAGTTCATGATCCAGGGCGGCGATCCCGACTCCAAATACGCCCCGCCGGGGCAGGTGCTGGGCATGGGCGGTCCCGGCTACACGCTCGAGCCCGAGATCGGCGCACCCCACATCCGTGGCGCCCTCGCTGCCGCCCGCATGCCCGACCAGGTCAACCCCGAGAAGCGCTCTTCCGGATCCCAGTTCTACATCGTGGTGGGGCGCAAGTGGAGCGATGCCGAGCTCGACGCCATCGAGCAGCAGAACAACATCAAGTACAACGCCACCCAACGCCAGCTCTACAAGGAGAAAGGCGGCGCCCCATTCCTCGATGGCAACTACACGGTCTTCGGCGAGGTGGTGCGTGGCATGGACGTGGTCGATCACATTGCCAGCGTGCCCCGCGACAAGGCCAACCGCCCGCTGCAGGACATCCGCATCAAGCGCGTGCGCATCGAGTAAGGTGGCATGCCACAATCAACCCGAGCGACCATGTACCCACGACTGTCCTTTTCCGCATTGCTCGCATGGGGCACGCTGCTGCTCAGCCTCAGCAGCTGCGGCCCCATCGTCGATTTCACCGCCACCCCCACCAGCGGTGAGGCACCCCTCGACGTCCTGTTCGACAACCACACCCGCAAGGCCGACCGCATCGAGTGGGACTTTGGCGACGGCCACCACAGCGCGCTCGCCGAGCCGGCGCACCGCTACCGCCTCTCGGGCGCCTACACCGTCGAGCTGCGCGCCTGGAAAGGCAGGCGCATGCGCAGCCGCCGCCAGACCATCGAAGTGCGGCCGCCCGAGCGCTGCCTGGCCGAGATCGAGACGCCCTACGGGTCCATCCTCGTCGAGCTGTTCGACGCCACCCCACTGCATCGCGACAACTTCCTGCTGCTGGCCGAAGAAGGGTTCTACGACAGCCTGCTGTTCCACCGCGTCATCCGCGGCTTCGTCATCCAGGGTGGCGACCCCGACTCGAAGGGCGCCCCTGCCGGCAAGCCGCTGGGCATGGGTGGCCCCGGATACACGCTGCCGGCCGAGTTCGTGGACACGCTCGTGCACCTGCGCGGCGCGCTGGCCGCTGCCCGCATGCCCGATGAGGTGAATCCCGACAAGCGCTCCTCCGGCTCGCAGTTCTACATCGTGCAGGGGCGGCCCGTGACCGAAGAGATGCTCGACAGGGTAGAGGCCATGAAGGGCTTCCGCTATCCCTCTGCTTTGCGCAAAAAATACCTCGAGCAGGGGGGCACCCCGCAGCTCGACGGCGAATACACCGTCTTCGGGCGCGTGGTGGAAGGGTTCGAGGTGCTCGACCGCATTGCCGCCCTGCCCGTCGATGGCCGCCACCGCCCCCAGGAAGACGTCTGGATGATCGTGCACGTGATCAAATGAACGTACGAGGCAACCGGTATCCACTATCTTGCCGGCACACGAAAATGAGACGCCATGACCACCGTTGAAGAAGCCACGCGCATCGTCCTTTCGCATACCCGCACCTTCGGCAATGAACACGTCGCGCTCAACTGGGCCCTGGGCCGGGTGCTGACCGAGCCGCTCGTGGCCGACCGTCCCTTCCCGCCCTTCGACCGCGTGGCCATGGATGGCATCGCCCTGCGCAGCGCCGACTTCGCTGCCGGCCAGCGCGTATTTCGCCTGCTGGGCACCCAGGCAGCAGGACAGCCGCCCCTGAAGCTCGAAGAAGCCGGCGGGTGCATCGAAGTGATGACGGGGGCCGTACTGCCCGAAGGGGCCGACGCCGTGGTGCGCTACGAAGACATCGAGATCGTGGACCAGCAGGCACAAGTGCGGCTCGAAGAGGTGAAGCCCTGGCAAAACGTACACCGCAAAGCCACCGACCGCGCAGCCGGCGACGAGCTGGTCACGCCCCCGCGCATCATCACGCCTGCCGAGATCGCCGTGGCCGCCACCATCGGCAAAACGCAGGTACAGGTGGCCAACTTTCCCCGCGTGGTCATCATCAGCACCGGCGACGAGCTGGTGGACGTCACCGAGCAGCCCCTGCCCCACCAGATCCGCAAGTCGAACGTGCACGCCCTCGCCGGCGAACTCAAGCGCCTCGGCATCGAAGCAGCCATGCTCCACCTGCGCGACCAGCGCGAGGAGATCCGCAAATACCTCGACGTGGCCATGGAGCGCTACGACGTGCTCATCCTCAGCGGCGCCGTCTCGAAAGGCAAGTTCGACTTCATCCCGCCCGTGCTCGAGATGCTGGGGGCCCAGCAGCTCTTCCACCGCGTCACGCAGCGCCCCGGCAAGCCCTTCTGGTTCGGCATCGGCCCGCACGACACCACCATTTTCGCCCTTCCGGGAAACCCCGTCTCCTCGTTCATGTGCATGCACCGCTACGTGCTGCCCTGGCTGCGCGCCTGCTGGGGGCTCGACCCGTTCCGAAATGAAAAGTCCGTGCTGGCCGAAGACTTCGCCTTCAAGCCCGACCTGACGCTCTTTCTGCCCGTGAAGCTGGAAATGGCCGATGACGGGCGTCTGTTGGCATGGCCCCGCCCCGGCCACGGCTCGGGCGACCTGGCCAACCTCACCGAGGCCGACGCCTTTCTCGAGCTGCCCCGCGGCCGCAACGAATACCCTGCCGGCGAGGCATTCCCCCTGCACCGGTACCGCTCCTGAAAGGGTGATGCAGCAATGTCTCGACCGCTGGCAAATTTTCTGTTACTCGTCCACATTTGCCCGTCCGGAAGGAAAGCGCTATTTTCAGCGAAACTCCAAAACACCCTTGCAATGAGACGATTGCTGCTT
This sequence comes from uncultured Saprospiraceae bacterium, assembly GCA_964401445.1. Taxonomy (GTDB): domain Bacteria; phylum Bacteroidota; class Bacteroidia; order Chitinophagales; family Saprospiraceae; genus WFYJ01. The sequence goes on from CAYNYN010000377.1 coordinate 3,081, forward strand.
TTCGGACTCCTGGCATCGCTGGCGTCCACACTGTATGCCCAGGGCCGCCTGGCCGGCTTCTGGGAAGGCGAGCTGGTCAAAAACGGCATCACCTACAAGATCGAGCTGCACCTCCAGCAGCGGGGCCGCATCCTCGAAGGCAAAAGCTGGCTGTACGAGCCCAACGGCCGCGTCACCGAAATGCAGGTGTTCGGCGAAGTGCATCGCGACTGGTCCATCACCCTCTACGAACGCGAACCACCCAACGGCTACCTGGCCGGCGAGCTGTTCAACTTCCCGCGCGACTATCAGCTGCTGTTCGCACGCAGCATCTGGGAACAAACCCTCAACGGATATTGGCAGAAACGCACCGGCCTGCCCCTGCGCCCCACCACGCCCCACGGCAAGGTCAGCCTGCGCAA
>CAYNYN010000378.1:0-3437 GCA_964401445.1 uncultured Saprospiraceae bacterium
CAATTTTGCGTCCTCTGGAAAAATGGTTGAGCGTTGAGGATTCCGGCTCTCCTTCCCTCCTCACTCCTCACTCCTCTCTCCTCACTCCTCTCCCACCTCCCACCAGACACCCATCAATGGTGATGATGTCCCGGGGCCGGGGCGGCAGGCTGGGCCACTTCCGACATCTTCTTTCGTTTCCACGTCAGCACGTCGCCCTCCACGGTGCCACAGGTCAGCATGGCCGAGCCGAAGTAGGGGTTCAGCACGCGCTGTTCGTTGCTCAGCCAGTCGGCGCCGGCATCGTCGAAGGCCATGGGGCAATGCTGCACCACCACGCCCTGGCCCGAGTAGCCGAAGGCGGCCAGCGTTTCGATCAGCAGCTCGGACAAGCTGCCGAAGTTTTTGCGCTGCTCGCTCAGGTCAGCACTGTTGGCGATGGCCTCGGCATGGGCTTGCATGGCTTTCATCTGGCGCATCCAGTAGTTGTGTGCTTCCCCTTCGAGCAACATCATGTCCACCTTTTCGAGGGCCTCGAGGAAGCCACGGGCACCCACGATGGCGGCCGCATCGTTGTCGTTGACCAGGCCGTCCTTGATCTCGAAATACATGGGCAGCAGTCCACCCAGTTGGTCGAGGAAAGCCTCGGGCACGGTGCCTGCGAAGTCGGGCAGGGCAGCGCCGCCGGCACTGACCAGTTTGTTCATCATGCTCCAGCTGTTGTTGAGCTGGGCAGCGGCATCGATGGCAAAGTTGCCGTTGACAACCACCTCCTCGCCCGGCGCAAGGCCCGACTTTACGACGTAGTGCTCGCCCACGCGGTCGGCCAGCACCACCTCGCGGTACTCGAAGGTGGGCACGCTGGCATCGGGCACCTTGACATAGACCACCGAGCGCGGCCCCGTCCACATGACGGCCGTGCGCGGCACCAGCACCTCGGTGGCTGCGACACGGGCACGCGCTTCCACCTGCCCTTTCACCAGCATCTCGGGCTTGAGCAGGCCGCCCACGTTGGGCACCTCGGCACGCAGGCTGGCCGTGCGCTTGGCCGGGTCGATGACCGGATCGATGAAGGTGATGGTGGCCTGGAAGGTGCGGTCGGGAAAGACCGGCGTGGTGAAGCGCACGCGGTCGCCCACGCGGATGTCGGCGAGGTCCTCCTCGTAGGCGTCGAACAGCACCCAGACGCGGTCCAGGTTGACCATATCGAACAGCACCTCGCCCTGCCGCACGTAGTCGCCCACGGCCACGCGCCGCTGCTTGACGATGCCCGAGGCATCGGCCAGCACGGTAAAGATCTCCTTGATCTGCCGCGACTGCTCGATGGCCTCGATATCGGCCTGGGGGATCTTCCAGTAGCGCAGCTTGTTGCGCGCCGCCTCGACCAGGGCCGGGTTGATGGCCTCGAGGTCGAGCGCTTCGAGCAGCTCGCGTTGGGCCGTGATCAGCTCGGGCGAGTAGATGTCGGCCAGCTTCTGGCCCTTGCGCACGCTTTCGCCCGTATAGCTGACGTACAGCTTCTCGATGCGGCCGGGCACGTGAGCGGCCTGCGCGGCCACGCGCGTCTCGTCGGCCTTGATCTTGCCGTTGAGCCAGATGGTCTTGGTGGCAGCCGACTGGTTGGCGGCCTGTACGCGCTGCGTCTGCACCTGGGCCAGCTTGACGGCCTCGGGCGTCATCTGCAGGCGGATGGCGCTGTCGTCACCACCCCCGCTATCCATCTCGCTGAGCGGGATGAGGTCCATGCCGCATATGGGGCATTTGCCCGGCTCGGGCTGTCGGATCTGGGGGTGCATCGAGCAGGTCCAGATGGTGGCCTCCTCCTCGGCAGCAGCCGTGGTCTGGCCGGTGGCGGAAGCATGGTCCGATGCCTGTTGGCTTCCGCCAAAAAACACATACCCAAGAGCCAGGCCTGCGAGGGCCGCCACGAGGGCGATGACGATGATGCGGGTGTTATTTTTCATGACAATGTTTTTTGCGTTCCACTTTGAAAAATCGACGAGCAGAGCCGGTCATGGAATTTCCTGCTCCTGATTCCATCAGAAAAGGACGATCTGCTCGATGAGGCTGCGTGCCTGATGGCTCTGCACCACGGCCTGCAGGCGCTTCAGCTCGAGCTGGATCAGTTGGGTTTCGATGCGCAACAGCTCGTCGAACTCGCGCCCCGAGGTGGCGTAGCGCACTTCGAGGATGTCGCGCGTGGCGCGCAGCACGTCGGCCTGGGCGTCGGCCGCTGCGAGCGTGGCGCGCGCCTCGTCCCACTGCGCCCAGGCTTGGGCGATGGTGGCGGTGAAGCGCAGCACGGCGGCATCCTTGTCTGCTTCGAAAGCGCGGATGCGCAGCTCCTCCTCGCGGGCACGCGCATCGAACTTGCTGGTATAGACAGGCACCTTGAGGCCCAGACGGGGCGAGAGCACGTCGCGCCCGTTGCCGTCGGGGCTGGCATCGCTGCGCTTGCCCACCATGATGTAGTCGAGTCCTACGGCCAGTGAGGGCTTACGGGCCAGCTCGTTGAGCTCGAGCTGCTTGCGGGCCTCGTCCTGCAGGGCCGCGTACATGCGCAGCAGGGGATGCCCTGCGCGGAGGTGCGCCTCGATGGTGTCGCGCTGCCAGGGCAAGGCGGCCAGAGGCAGCGTGTCGGGCAGGCTGACCGGCGCGTCGAGCGGCCGCACGCTCAGCTCGTTGATGCGTGCCAGCGGCCCGGCCTCGAGGGCGCCGAAGCGCGCCACCTGCTCCTCGAGCTCTTCGATGCGCAACTGCACGCGCAGCACGTCGGCCATGGTGGCCTTGCCGCTCTCGACCATGGTGGTGGCCAGCCGCTGGAGGGCGTGCAGCAGCTCGATCTGCTGGCGGATGATGGCCTGGCTCTTGCGCAGGCGGTACAGCTCGTACCACGCCTTTTTCAGCTCGTAGGTGAGCTGCAGCTGCCGCGCCCGCCACTGCTCGTAGCGCGCCCGGCTCATGGCCAGCACGGCGTCCTTGCGCGTGGGCAAGGTGCCCTTCCAGGGAAACATCTGGGTGGCACCCAGCCGCACCCATTGCGGGCCGAGACGCGTCTCGACGGGCAGCACGAACACGCCGGCCATCACTTCCGGATCGGGCAGGGTGCTCACCTGCGGGGCACGCTCGAGCGCCGCCTCGTATTCCAGATAGAGGGCGCGCAGCTCGGGGTGGTGCGTCGTCACGCGCGTCAGCAGGGAGTCGAGGCTCTGCCCGCGCAGCACCAGCGCCGAAAGACAAACGAGCAGCAGGGGCAGCATTTGGCGGAAGCCAGCCCACCACGCGCTCCTGCCTTTCGGCAAATGTGATTCAGACTTTATGTGGTGTTTCATGATCCTATTCTTGAGTCCCCTGAAAAAATGGTTGAGCGTTGAGCGTTGAGGGTTGAGAGTTTGAGTTTAAAGTTTAGTGTTTAGTGTTTAAAGTTGATTTTCAAGATTATAATGAATACAACTTGG
>CAYNYN010000379.1:0-3420 GCA_964401445.1 uncultured Saprospiraceae bacterium
TCCTCGATTCCTCCTTCCACGACCTTTATCCTCACCCTCCGGTGCCCTAACTTTGCTTTACACCCATTTTGACAAAACCATTCCTGCCATGATTCACGCCCTGACCGATTTTCAGAAAGCCATCCTCGAAGGCATCCCCGATGAGCTGCCGCCGGCCAAGCCGCGCGACCCGAACGTGAGCCATGCGCCGCGGCGCGTGATCGAAGGTGTGCTCAGCCGCGAGGAGAAAAAACTGGCCGTGGCCAACGCCCTGCGCTACTTCCCGAAAAAGTGGCACGCGGTGCTGGCCCCCGAGTTTGCCGAAGAGCTGGAACGGTACGGCCGCATCTACATGTACCGCTTCCGGCCCGACTACCCGATGTACGCCCGCCCCATCGACGAATATCCTGCCCGCTCGAAGCAGGCGGCCGCCATCATGCTCATGATCCAGAACAACCTGGACCCCAAGGTGGCCAAGCACCCGCACGAGCTGATCACCTATGGCGGCAACGGGGCCGTGTTCCAGAACTGGGCCCAGTACCGGCTGACGATGAAATACCTGGCCGAGATGACCGACGAGCAGACGCTGGTGCTCTACTCGGGCCACCCCCTGGGCCTGTTCCCCAGCCACAAGGAGGCACCGCGCGTGGTGGTCACCAACGGCATGATGGTGCCCAACTACTCCAAAAAGGAAGACTGGAACCGCTTCAACGCCCTGGGCGTGACGCAGTACGGCCAGATGACGGCCGGCTCGTTCATGTACATCGGCCCGCAGGGCATCGTGCACGGCACCACCATCACGCTGCTCAACGCCGGCCGCCTGCGCGGCCTGGGCGACGACGACCTGCGCGGCAAGGTGTTCGTCACCTCGGGCCTGGGCGGCATGTCGGGCGCCCAGGCGCGCGCTGCCGTCATCACGGGGGCCGTGGGCGTCATCGCCGAGGTGGACCCCGACGCCATCCGCCAGCGCATCACCGATGGCTACATCCAGAAAGAGCTCGTCTTCCGCGACCTCGACGAGCTGCTGCGCGCCATCGAGCACTACCGCCAAAAACGCGAAGGCGTGGCCCTCATCTATCACGGCAACGTGGTGGATCTGTGGGAAAAGCTGGTCGCCGAAAACGTGCAGGTCGAGCTCGGCTCCGACCAGACGAGCCTGCACAACATCGACGACCTGGGCTACTGCCCCGCCGGCTACACCTTCGAAGAGGCCAAGGAGCTGCTGGCGCGCGACCACGCCAAATTCATGGAAGAAGTCTATGCCACGCTGCGCCGCCACGTGGCCGCCATCAACGCCATGGCCCAGCGCGGCATGTACTTCTGGGACTACGGCAATGCCTTCCTGCTCGAGGCCGGCCATGCCGGCGCCGACATCTGGGCCGACGAGCCGGGCGGCCGCTTCCGCTATCCGTCCTATGTCGAGGACATCATGGGGCCCATGTGCTTCGACTACGGCTTCGGACCTTTCCGCTGGGTGTGCTGCTCGGGCCGCATGGAAGACCTCGAGCGCACCGACGCCATCGCCGCCCGCGTCATCGAGGAGCTGCTGGCCGAGGCACCCGACGAGATCAAGCCGCAGCTGCGCGACAACCTGCACTGGATCCGCAATGCTCACAAAAACATCCCGGTGGTGGGCTCGCTGGCCCGCATCCTGTACACCGATGCCGAGGGGCGCATCCGCATCGCGCGTGCCTTCAACGACGCCATCGCGCGCGGCGAGCTGCACGGCCCCATCGTGCTGGGGCGCGACCACCACGACGTGTCGGGCACCGACAGCCCCTTCCGCGAAACGGCCAACATCTACGACGGCTCGCGCTATACGGCCGACATGGCCGTGCACAACTTCGTGGGCGACGCCTTCCGCGGCGCCACCTGGGTCAGCCTGCACAACGGCGGCGGCGTGGGCTGGGGCGAGGCCATCAACGGCGGCTTCGGCATGGTGCTCGACGGCACGCCCGAGGCCGACCGCCGGCTCGAACAGATGCTCTTCTGGGACGTCAACAACGGCATCGCGCGCCGCTCGTGGGCCCGCAACCCGCACGCCATGTCCACGGCACGGCGCACCATGCAACGCCACCCCGAGCTGCGCATCACCATGCCCAACCTGGTGGACGACGAGCTGCTCGACGGCCTCTTTTGACCACACCTGAACACCTGCCATGCTTCGCAAACGACTCACCCTCGCCGGCCTGACGATGATTGCCGTGGGCAGCTGCATCGGCTCGGGCATCTTCGTCACGCCCTACGAGGTGGTGCGTGCCGTGCCCAACCACCTGCTCGTGCTGCTGGTGTGGGCGCTGGGCGGCCTCATCGCCCTGACCGGCGCGCTCACCTTCGCCGAGCTGGGCGGCATGTTCCACCGGGCCGGCGGGGTCTATGTCTTTTTGCGCGAAGCATATGGCGAGCTGGTCGGCTTCCTGTACGGCTGGGTCATCCTGCTGGTCATCAACACCGGCGCCCTGGCCGCGCTCGGCGTGGCCTTTGCCGAGTACATGCGCTTTTTCTTTCCCGACATGGGGCAGGCGGCCAAGAGCGCCCTGGCCATCGGCACCATCGTGGGCCTGACGGCCCTCAACATCGCAGGGGTGCACGTCAGCCAGGCTTTCGCCAAAACTTTCACCGGCCTGAAGCTGGGCGCCATCGCCGCCATCATCCTTGCGGCGCTGTGGTGGCACGCCCCCGAACAGGTGCCCCTCCATTTCGATCTGCAGGAAGGCGTGCCCGACAACCTGGTGCAGGCGCTGCTGGTAGCCCTCATCGGGGTGCTGTGGTCGTTCGGCGGGTGGCACCACGCCACCTACGTCGCCGGTGAGGCCATCGAGCCCCAGCGCACCGTGCCGCGCGCCATGGTGCTCGGTGCCCTCATCGTCACGCTCACCTACGTGCTCGTCAACCTGGCCTACATGCTGCTGCTGCCGCTCGACGCCATCGCCGCTTCCGAGCGGGTGGCCGGCGACGCCATCGCCACCATCGTCCCCTGGGGCGGCAAGCTGGTGGCCGTAGCCATCGCCATCTCCATCTTCGGCACCATCGGCATCTACACCATGACGGCGCCCCGCATCTACTACGCCATGGCGCGCGACGGCCTGTTCTTCCCCCGGCTGGCCGAGGTGCACCCGCGCTGGCGCACGCCCGTGTGGGCCATGGCCACGCAGGCGGCCTGGGCCGTGGTGGTGCTGCTTTTCTGGGGCGGCTTTTTCGGCAAGATCATCACCTACGTCACCTTCATGGACATCGCGTTCATGACGCTGGCCGGTGCTGCCGTCTTCGTGCTGCGCCGCAAGCGCCCCGACCAGCCCCGCCCCTATCGCGTATGGGGCTATCCCTTCACGCCCCTCGTCTTCGTGCTCATCTCGGGTGCTTTCGTGCTCAACACCCTCGTGGCGCGCCCCGTGCAGGCATGGGCCGGCCTCGTCATCCTCGGCCTGGGCGTGCTGGCTT
>CAYNYN010000380.1:0-3413 GCA_964401445.1 uncultured Saprospiraceae bacterium
GCGTTCGGTGTTGAAATGACGTGGCGGACCGTTGCTGCGTGGCTCGAGACGCTGATTCCACCACCCTCCGTGTCTCAGTGCGTACTCTGTGGAGCTCTGTGTACCAAAAAGCGAGCCCCGCTCACCCGTATTTTCACGCCAGCCGCTGCAGGATGCGCCGCACCGAGCCCACGTAGCTGCCGCCGAACAGGTTGACGTGTACCAGCAGGTAGTAGAGCTGGAAGAGGTCGATGCGGTCGGGCAGGCCGGGCTCGTGCGGCCAGGCAGCGGCGTAGGCCTCGAAGAAGGCCGGCGCGAAACCGCCGAAGAGCTGTGCCATGGCGATGTCCATCTCGCGGTAGCACCAGCACGTGGCCGGATCGATCAGGGCGGCGCGCCCCGATGCGTCGCACAGGAAGTTGCCGCTCCACAGGTCGCCGTGGATGAGTGCGGGCGGCTCGTCGGGCAGCAGGTCGGGCAGGCGCCGGAAGAGGCGCTCGAAGGCCCGGCGGTCGTCGCGGTCGAGCAGGCGCTGGCAGCCCGGCATGGCGAGCTGCGCTTCGAGGCGGTAGCGCCGGTAGAACTCGGTGCCGTCGGTCGTGAGGGTGTTCTTTTGCGGCAGCGAGCCGATGAAGTTGTCGTGCGGGAAGCCGAAGGCGCGGCCCCGGCTGCGATGCAGCAGGGCCAGGCTTTCGCCAAATGTCGCCCAGAAGCGGCCGTCGGGCCGGCCCGGCGCGATGTATTCGAGCGCCAGTGCGGGCGGCGCGTCGTGCAGCAGCAGCACCTCGGGCACGCGCAGCGCTCCGGCCTGGCGCAGGGCCGTCAGCCCTTCCGCCTCTGCGGCAAACATGGCGCGGGCACGCGGCTCGCGGCCCAGCTTGAGCACCACACTGCCGCGCCGGCCACGCACCAGCCGCACGTCGTTGATGCTGCCGCCGCCCAGGGGGCGCACCTCTTCGATTGGGCCGACCAGGGGCTGCACTGCCCGGCGAAGCGATGGATCGAGCATGGTGTCGGGTTTCATTTGCCGAAAGGCGAATGATGGATATGGCTCCAGTGATTCATGTCGAATACATTCCAGGGTTGATCAGGCTCGTTTGGGTATCACGGTTCCTTGTTTCAAAAATGCAGCTTGCAGCCGCAGCCATCACGCAGTTGAGACGCAGTTTTTTTCTGGTTGAGGGTTGAGCGCGTAGCGTTGAGCGTTTTTTCAAAAAGAAATCGGGGAACCCGGGAACCGATTGGCCAACTGCATCGATTCAATCGATTTCACTTGACCATGAGGTCACTCCTCACTCTTCTCTCTTCACTCCTCGCCTCACTCCTCTTCAAATCCTCCTGATGCAGTATTCATCTTCGTTCACAGGTGCTATAAGGCCATGAGTCCCTACAGGCGCTTGCTGTTGATGATCTGCAACAGCTCCTCGCGGTAGTTTTTGCCGACAGGCAGGTGCTTGACCTGCCCTTTCTCCATGACCTCGACCATGTTGCCGATGATGGCCTGGATCTTGTCGAGGTTGACGATGTAGCTGCGGTGGATGCGCTGGAAGCGCTGGCGCGGCAGCTTGTCCTCGAGGCTCTTCATGGTTTGCAGCGTGATGACGCGTCCCTTTTCCATGCGGATGATGACGTAGTCCTTCAGCCCCTCGATGTAGAGCACGTCGTCGTAGTTGACGCGCACCAGCTTTTTGTCGGACTTGACGAAGATGAAATCGTCCTCGGTCTGCAGCTCGTCGTCGGCGGTCTGTTCGGTGGCGGGGTGCTCGTCGGCCTGGCGCAGCTTGAGCATCTCGCTGGCGCGGTTGACGGCCTTGAGGAAGCGCTCCATGCTGATGGGCTTGAGCAGGTAGTCGAGGGCGTCGAGCTCGAAGCCTTCGATGGCGTAGTTGGGGTAGGCCGTGGTGAAGACGACGAGGGGCGGCCGCACGAGCGACTTGAGGAAGTCGATGCCGGTGAGCTGCGGCATCTGGATGTCGAGGAACATCAGGTCGATCTCCTCTTCGGCCAGCACCTTGTTGGCTTCGAGGGCGTTGGCGCATCGGGCCACGAGCTCCAGCTCGGGCACCTGTTCGATGTAGGTTTCGAGCACGTCGAGGGCCAGGGGTTCGTCGTCGACGATGATGGTGCGGATCATAAGGCAAAGCGTTTTGGTTTTGGCAAAAAGGGTTCAGTCCAGATCGAGTTCGAGGGTGACGGCCCAGGTGTTGGGGCGGTCGTCGATGTCGAGGGTGTACTTGCCCGGGTAGAGCAGTTCGAGGCGGCGCCGCACGTTGGCCAGCCCGATGCCGCCGCTGCGCTTGAGTGTGGGGCCGGGCAGGGCGTCGGCCTTGCTGTTTTCGATGAAGAAGGTGATGTGGTTGCCGTCCACGCGCAGCTCGGCGCGCACGAAGCCGGTGGCCAGCTGGTTGTTGAGGCCGTGCTTGAAGGCATTTTCCAGAAAGGGGATGAACATCAGGGGCGCGATCTGCTGGTCGCGCAGGTCGCCCTTCACTTCGAAGCTGATGGTGCCGCCGCTGCCCTGGCGCAGGCGTTCCAGGTCGAGGTAGTTGCGGATGTAGTGCACCTCCTTCTGCAGGGGCACGCGCTTCTCGTTGCACTCGTACAGCATGTAGCGCATCATCTCCGAGAGCTTGATGATGATCTCGGGTGCGCGCGGGTCTTTCTTGAGGGTCAGGGCGTAGAGGTTGTTCAGGGTGTTGAACAGGAAGTGGGGGTTGATCTGCGATTTGAGGAAGTTCAGCTCCGTCTGCATCGTCTTGGTCTGCAGCTCGTGCTCGCGCCGCAGATGGCTGGCCCAGTCCGACACGATGCTGATGAAGGTGGAGGTGACGGCGATGAGGAAGGTGGGCACGAAGTAGAGGTTCATCTCGCGCAGCAGCTCGGCCTGCAGGTGCGGCAGGTGCGCCCACTTGACATAGAGCGCGATGGTCTTGAGCGGCGTCACGGTGACCACGGCCAGGATGAGCAGCCCCAGGTAGGTGAAGAACTTTTTCTCTTTGAGGTAGTTGGGGATCAGGTAGTACACGTTGAAGTACACCACCGCCGCATAGATGGCGATGCTGACCAGGGTGTTGGTGAAGGAAAACCAGAAGGTGAAGCCGTTGGTACGCATCTCCAGGAAGGTCAGCAGCAGGGTCAGCAGCGCCCATGCGAGCACGTGGCTCCACAGCTTGTAGCGGCGTGGCAGCGACTTTCCCGAAGCGGGCAATATGGCGGCGATGCGTTCCTTCATCCTTTCGTCCCTCAACACGTGGCCAAAGAAAACGTTTGCCGGGCGGATGAACGACATTTTTCGACCGGCGCCGCAGCAGGCCGATAGACGGCGCCGAGCCAACGACAGGAAAGTCGGATGGGGGTAGGGGGGAGCGGGTGCCGCTTTCCGCACGCAGGCACTGGCCGGGGCTTCGTACCTTTGCAGCCGCCTTTCGGCAAAT
>CAYNYN010000381.1:0-3410 GCA_964401445.1 uncultured Saprospiraceae bacterium
TTCTGCCCTCACTCGACGAAATTGCGGGCCTCGCGTCGGGTCAGGTGGTGGAGGATACGCAGCGCCTGGATGAGGCCGAGGTAGCTGAGCCACCAGCGCATGCGCTTGTACCAGGGCGCCTGAAGGTAGGGTTCGGCGGCCACGCGGGCGCAGTCCTTTTCGATGATTGCTTTCAGCCTTTCGGCAAACGGGGTGGCTACGGTCTCGTCGTTGATGCCGATGTTGAGCTCGACGCTCAACAGGTCGCTCAGGTCGTTGAGGTTGTACGAACCCACCGTGAGCCACTCGCCGTCGCGCACGGCCACCTTGGCGTGCAGCACCGTGGGCCGATACTCGTACAGCTCCACGCCCCGCTTGAGCAGGTAGGGATACAGGTATTGCACGGCAGCGCGGTAGAACAGAGCATCGGACACTTGCGGCACTACCAGCCGCACGCGCACGCCCCTTTTGGCGGCAGCCCCGATGCGGCGCAGCAGCCGCAGGTTGGGCAGGAAGTAGGCCGAAAAGATGATCACCTCGTCGCGCGCCAGCCGCAACATGCGCAGGTAGCTGCGCCGGATGGCCAGCCGGTTGCGGAAGAAGTCGTTGAGCAGGATCTCGACCACGGGCCCGCGAAACCTGAACCGCGGCGTCACGGGCCGGAAGATGCGCTTGTTGAGGATGTCGAGGGCCAGCTCCTCCAGCTTGAGGCAGGGCAGCCCCTGCAGCCAGATGGCGAAGTCGAGCCAGGGCGGCGCGTCGGCCGTGCCGCGGTAGCGGTCGGCGATGTTGATGCCGCCGACCATGGCCTCGCGCCCGTCGGCCACCACCAGCTTGAGGTGGAGCCTGCGCCCCATGCGGAAGGGCAGCTCGAAGCGCAGGGGCGAGAAGAAGCGCAGCTCGACGCCGGCCCCACGCAGGTCGTCCACGAAGGCCTTGCTCAGATGGCCGCTACCCACGCCGTCGAGCACCACGTGCACGCGCACGCCCCGGCGGGCTGCTGTCTTCAGCAGGGCAGCCACGCGGCGCCCCGTTTCGTCCTCGTCGAGGATGTAGGTGAGCAGGTACAGCCGCTGGGTGGCGCGGCCGATCAGCTCTTCGAGGCGCTCGAAGAAGGGCGCACCGCTTTCCAGCAGTTCGTAGGCAAGAGGAATTTTCGGGGCGGTCATTCGTCGGGTTTCAGTTTGATTTTCTTGCCCGGCAAGGCATTCCAGATCCCCTGCCCTTCGGCCAGCCCGCCGGCGCTGATCACCCACAACACCGGCAGGCGGCCCGTACGGCGGGGCACGGTCCCAAAGCCGTCGGTAAAATACACCAAACCGCCCACTCCCAGCTCGAGCGCCTGCTCGATGGCCGGCTGGAAGTCGGTGCCGCCGCGCCCTTCGACCGCGCGCAGGGGCTGCCCCCGGTAGCGCCACACGCGCCGCACGCGGTAGTCGCATTCCAGCACGGTGATGTCGGCGCCGGTGCGCCACAAGCGCCGTATTTCATGGGCAAAGACCGCCAGCTCGTCGGCCTGCACGCTGCCCGAGGTGTCGATGGCCACGGCCAGATGGTAGTGTCGTTCCACCTTCAGGCCCGGCACCCGCCCGTAGCGCTTCGAGGGACGCTTCAGCGTTTCCTTCAGCGCGGTGCGCCCGCTGCGCCGCACGAACAGGGCCAGCACCTTGCGCCAGTCGGGGCCTGCGGGGGGACGTTGCATTTCGCGGATCTCTTCCATTATGCCTTTCGGCAAATGGCGCCCGGACGCAGCCTCACCCTCACCTGCGGCGGCCAGGGCATGCTTGATCTGACGTGCGCGGCGATGGTGTGCCAGCCAGCCTGCTCCTGCCCAGCGGGCATGCTTGTGCCAGCAACCGGCACGGAAAGCCGCCACCGCTGCGCCCCATTTGGCGAAAGCCGGCGCTTCGAGCAAATGGTACCACTGCCACACATCGTGGGACGAGGCCACGGCTTCCGGCACGGTGGCTGCCAGCTCCTCGGGCAGTTGCAAAAGATGGGGCCCGCGCCAGGGGTCAGGCACCAGCCCATTCACGACCAGATCGGACGCCAGGTCGAAGCGCAGGGGGGCGTCGGCCTGCCGCCGCAGCTCAGGGTGCCCGAGCGCATGGTGCCACAGCTCGTGCGCCAGCAGGCCGGCCTGCACCTGCAGCGACAACGACTGCCAGGGCCCCGGCGCCACGGCCAGCCACGCCCGGCCTTCGGCGTCGAACGTCAGGGCCACGTCGCCCGCCCCCTCATCCGGGCACTCGGGCAACTGCACGGCCAGCTGCCCGAGGAAGGGCAGGTGCAGCAGCAGCTCGTGTATGGCGCGGTCCAGCAGCATGCGATGTCCGTAATGCGGCATTTGACGATTTGCCACGGGCTTTCCTTTTCAGGCTCGCATCGAGGTGTTATCTTGACAGCCCGCACGCGACGCCCGTCGATCTCCATGGTTTCACCCGACAAAATGCAACGGAAAATGAAAAGACGCGAATTTCTGGTCAAGAGCGGCCTGGTGGCCGGCATGAGCATGCTGTCCGGTCGCCAACTGCTGGCTTCCATCCTTTTTGCCGAAGGCAAAATGTACCCCATCCGCGACAACGTGGGCTACTACGTCGAGCGCGGCGGCACCATCGGCTGGTACCTCACCGACGACCACATCGTGGTGGTCGACACCCAGTTTCCCGAGCAGGCCCGGCACTTCATCGCCCGCCTGCGCGCGCGCAACCAAAAGCCGGTCGATCTGCTCATCAACACGCATCACCACTTCGACCACACGGCCGGCAACATCGCCTTCAAGGGCATCGTGCAGCAACACGTGGCCCACGAAAACGCCCGCGCCAACCAGGAACGCGTGGCGCGCGAGCGCGGCAATCTCGACGAGCAACTGCTGCCCGAGACCACCTTCACCGACACCTGGCAAACGAAGGTAGGCGACGAGACCATCACGCTCTACTACTTCGGCCCCGCACACACCAACGGCGACGCCATCGTCCACTTCGAAAAGGCCGACGTGGTGCACATGGGCGACCTGGTGTTCAACCGCCGCTATCCGTACATCGACAAGACCGCAGGTGCCCACATCGGCAACTGGATCAAGGTGCTCAAAAAGGCGCGCAAGACCTTTGGCTCGCAGGCGACCTACATCTTTGGCCATGCCGGCGAAAACTGGCCCGTGCGCGGCACCGATGCCGACCTCATGGCATTCGAAAACTACCTCAAGCGACTGCTCGACTACGTACAGGCGGCCCATCGCAAGGGCATGACGCTCGACGAGCTGAAGGAACAAACCAAAGCCATCCCCGGCGCACCCGAATGGAAAGGCCGAGGCATCGAACGCTCGCTCGATGCGGCATGGATGGAGATTGTGGAAGGGAAATAAGAGTCCCCTGTAACAAATGGTTGAGGGTTGAGCATAATGCGTGACGACGTGAAATCAAGTTGTCCAT
>CAYNYN010000382.1:0-1613 GCA_964401445.1 uncultured Saprospiraceae bacterium
GCTAATCGTCAAAGGCGCTGTTCAGCGCGTTGCAGTCTCGCTTTTCTCCAGCCGGAACAGGAACACATCGTCGCTTCCGTTGCGCGCGGAGGTGAAGGCGCCGTGGGTGCCGTCGGGGGCGAGGAAGAAGGTGATGTCGTCGTAGGGTGAGTTGACGGGTGGGCCCAGGTTGCGGGGCGGCAGCCAGTGGCCGTCGGCGTCCTGGCGGGTGACGAAGATGTCGAAGCCGCCGAAGCCGGGATGCCCTTTGGAACAGAAGTACAGCTCGCCCGTCGTCGCCACGAAGGGAAAGGCCTCGTGCGCTTCGGTGTTGAGGGCCTCGAGCGGGGTGGGGCGGCTCCAGCCCTCGGCCGTGCGGGTGCTCATCCAGATGTCGGTACCGCCCTTGCCGCGTCCCTTGTCGCTGACGAAGTAGAGCGTCTGGCCGTCCGGGGCGATGGCGGGGTGCATGTAGTTGTATTCGGGCGAGCAGAAGGGCAGGGCCTCGGGCTGCTTCCATTTGCCGTTGGGCGCGCGCCGGGCCGTGTAGAGCTGCAGGTGGTACTCGCCCTTGCGCGAGGGGATGGTGCCGGTGCGCGTAAAATAGACGGTGCTGCTGTCGGCGGTGAAGGAGGCCATGCCGCAGTGGTGGTTCAGCTCGTTGAGGCGTGGGTCGTAGAGGCGCGGCTCGGCGAAGGTGGTGTCGTCCTGCCTTTCGGCAAACCAGAGCTGCAGGTAGTCGCGACCCGTCCAGCCCGATTTTTCCTTGAGCAGGCGCATGCCCGGGCTGCGGTCGGAGGTGAAGACGATGCCCCCGTCGAAAAAGACGGGGCTGAGCTCGTCGGCCGGGCTGTTCCACGGAAAGGGCACGAGCTTCATCTCGGGAAAGAGCGGGGTGATCTGGTCGACGGCCAGGCAGGCCTGCTCGATGAGGCGGGCGCGCCCGTCGTCGGGTGCCTGTTCGAGATAGCGGCGGGCCCACGTCAATGCTTCGTCGTAGCGCCCCTGATACATGAGCGTTTCGGCATAGTCGAGCCAGGTGGCGGGGCGGGCGCGCTCGTGCTGCACCACCTGTGCGAGCAGTTGGGCGGCCCGGTCGTAGCGGTTGGTCATGCGGTAGCAGGTGGCCAGGCGCGTCATCAGGCCGAGGGTGGGCTTTTCTTCGAGGGCCTGCTCGTAGAGTGCTGCTGCTTCGGCAAAATGGCTGGCCTGGTAGAGCATGTCGGCGCGTTTGAGGACTTTCTTCTGGGCCTGACAGGCCGTGGCCGCCAGCAGGGCCAGCACCAGCCAGCACGTCGTTTGCGAAAGCACAGATCGAAGAAGCATGGGGGGATGGGGTTTGTTTTTTTACACATCGCGCCCCGCGTTTTTGCGAGGCCGAAGGCCGAAGCGCACGGGCCGAAGCCGTATTCGCGCCGGTGCAACGCTACGCAATGTCATTGCAACCCTCATCCACGGCAATGATCGTTCCATCCGCGGGGCGGGCAGGGCTTTTCCTGCAAAGGTGACCAGCAGGCGGCATTGTTCGTCGGAAGAGGGCGCCTGCTCGTCCGAGCGCAGGCGGGCAGGTGCCCGACGGGTGTATCTTTGCGGCTCGGATGGCAGCGCCTCGTTTGGCGAAAGCCGCGAGCAGC
>CAYNYN010000382.1:1713-3402 GCA_964401445.1 uncultured Saprospiraceae bacterium
AGATATCGAAGCATCATGACACACGTATTGCTTTTTGCCGGCCTGCTGATCGTCAGCCTGGCCGTACTGATCAAGGCGGCCGACTGGTTCATCGGTGCTGCCGAGCGCATCGGGTTGGCGCTGGGCGTGTCGCCCATCGTCATTGGCATCACGGTGGTGGCGTTCGGCACGTCGCTGCCCGAGCTGGCCACCTCGGTGGCGGCGGTGTGGGAGGGCACGTCCGAGATCGTGCTGGGCAACGTGGTGGGCTCCAACATCACCAACATCCTCGTGGTGTTGGGCCTGAGCGCGTTCGTGGCCGGCCACATCGGTCTGGGCCGCTCGGTCATCGATGTGGACATGCCGCTGCTGGTGGGCTCGGCCGTGCTGATGTGGTTCGTGCTGCAGGACGGGCAGTTCTCGGTGTTCGAGGCGGTGCTGTTCCTGGTGGCGCTGGGGCTGTTCCTGACCAGCTCGCTGCGCAGCACGCCCCGCGTGGACAAGGCCGACCGGCCCGAGATGCAGTTCACTTCCTGGGCCATGCTGCTGGTCGGGGGCTCGCTGGTGTATGGGGGCGCCGAGTTTACGATCCTGAGCATCAAGGAGCTGTCGCGCCTGGCCGGCGTGAGTCCCGAGGTGATCGCGCTGACGGCCGTGGCGCTGGGCACGTCTCTGCCCGAGGTGGTGGTGAGCGTGCAGGCGGCGCGCAAGGGCAAGTCGGGCATCGCCGTGGGCAACGTCATCGGCTCCAACGTGTTCAATACCTACGCCGTGATGGGCGTCTCGCGCCTGTTCGGCGTGCTCGTCGTGCCGCCCGATACTTTGCGCTTCAGTCTGCCGTTCATGGTGGGCGTGACGGTGGTGATGGGATTCATCTGCGTCTCGGGGCGCATCAGCCGGTGGGAAGGCGGCACGCTGGTGTTGCTCTACGTGTTTTTCCTCGGCACGCTCTTTTCCGGTGCGTTTTGAGGGCGCATGCCACGCAGGCGACGTGCATCTTTGCAGCGATCGCCGGGCCATTTTTGCCAAAAGGCACCATCATGACCGCCCGCTGGCCCCCTTTTTTTTCCTGCTTTCGCAAAAAACGAACGACTCCGATGATGAACAGAAGCGCACGTTGGTACCTGCTGCTCGTGCCGATGCTCTGGCTTGCCTGGGGCTGTGGCGAGCGATACGCCTACGAAGAGACGCACACCCTGCCGGAAACGGGCTGGGCGTGGGAAGACACGCTCGCCTTCTCTTTCGAGATCGGCGATACGACCACCGTGTACGACATGCTGCTCGAGCTGCGCCACCGTGTCGACTATGGTTTCCAGAACGTGTACGTGCGCATCCACACCACCATGCCCGACGGCACCACCCGCACCGACCTGGTGTCGCTCGAGATGGCCGACAAGCAGGGGCGCTGGCTGGGTACCTGCGGCCGCAAGCATTGCACGCTCACCATCCCCGTACAGCAACACATCTTCTTCCCGCAGGCAGGGCGCTACCGGGTGGCCATCGAGCAGTACATGCGCAAGAGCCCCTTGCCCGGCATCGAGGCCGTGGGCCTGCGCCTGCGCCGGCTCGACCTGAGCCGCAACAGCGAGTCGCCTGCCGCCGACGAATGAGGCACCCGCCGCCGGCGCGACTGTTCGCGTCCGGACATTCCGCTGCCGGCACGCGAAGCTATATTTGCTGCTCAAGAAAAATGTTGAATTCTCTGCATGA
>CAYNYN010000383.1:0-3377 GCA_964401445.1 uncultured Saprospiraceae bacterium
AGAATGATCAGGTCGAGCTGCTGCTCCTTGACCAGCTGGTTGAGGCGCGGGATGTCTTCGTCGCGCACCTTGTACCAGGTGTTCAGCTCGCGGTCGATGGCTTGCATCAGCATGTCGCGCACCTCGTAGGCCTGTTTGGTGGGCGGGTACTCGCCGTCGGTGATGGCGTTGAGGTGGGCCAGCTTGTTGGTCAGCTTGATGGGGAAGTTGAGCGGATCCTGGCGGGCGCGGTTCTTCGTCTGGTACAGCTCGTTCTCGACGCGGGTGGCCACCGAGTCGATGCGTGCGGCCAGCGTGAGCACGGGCTCGGTGCGGTCGTTGCGCTCGAGCTTCGAGGTGAAGTCCTTGAGCTGTTTGCGCATGGCGCGGATGTCGATGATGGCCTGGTGGGCTTCCGACACCTTGTCGAGGATGTCCTGCGTGAAGCGGAACTGCTCTTCGAACTCGGCCTGGGTGGTGGGCACGCGCGGGTCTTTCAGGATCTCGAACTCCTGCTCCACGGTCTCGTCGCCCACGCTGAGCGCTACCTTGTATTTGCCGGGCACGGCGCGCGGGCCGCGCAGGCTGGCCCACCACAGGATCATGCCTTTGAAGTCTTTGGCGTCGGGGTAGCGCATGTTCCAGACGAACATGTTGCCGCCCTTCTTGACCTCCAGCTTTTCGTCCTTCTCTTTGGCCTTGGTCGAGAAGGTGCGGATCAGGTCGCCGTCACTTTCGTAAAAGCTGAGCTTGACCTCGACGCTGTCGGCGGGTTTTTCCTTGAAGAAGAAATGCACCATGACGCCGCCCGGGTGGTTCTTGCCGGCATTGCGCACGTTGGGGTTCTGGAAGCCGCGCATGCGATACGAGGGCATGGGCTGGTACAGGTACCAGTCGCGCGCGGCAATCTCGTCGCTGAGCTGGTGCAGGGGCGTGAGGTCGTCGATGATCCAGAGGCTGCGGCCCTGGGTGGCGGCGATGAGGTTGTCGTTCTTGACGGCCAGGTCGGTGATGGGCACGATGGGCAGGTTGAGCTGGAAGGGCTGCCACGAAGCGCCATCGTCGAACGAGATGTACATGCCCGACTCGGTGCCGCAGTAGAGCAGGCCCTCGCGTTTGGGGTCGGCGCGCACCACGCGCGTGAAGTGCTCCTCGGCGATGCCGTCGGTGATCTTCTCCCACGTCTTGCCGTAGTCCTTGGTCTTGTAGAGGTAGGGCCGGAAGTCGCCCCACTTGTACATGGTGGCTGCCACGTACAGGCCGCCGTCGTGGAACGGGTCGGGCTCGATGCTGTTGATCATGATCCACTCGGGCATGTCGGGGGGCGTGACGTTCTCCCACGTCTTGCCGCCGTCGCGCGACAGGTGGAGCAGGCCGTCGTCGGAGCCGGCCCACAGCAGGTCCTTGACGCGCGGCGACTCGGCCAGGGCGAAGATGGTGCAGTAGTACTCGACCGAGGTGTTGTCCTTGGTGATGGGGCCGCCCGAGGGGCCGAGCTTGGTGGTGTCGTTGCGCGTCAGGTCGGGGCTGATGACCTCCCAGCTGGCGCCGCCGTCGTAGCTGACGTGCACGTGGTTGCTGGCGGCGTAGAGCTTGTCGGGGTCGTGGGGCGAGATGAGGATGGGGAAGTTCCACTGGAAGCGGTACTTCCAGTCCTTGGCGCCGTGCCCCATGGGGTTGTCGGGCCAGGGGCTCACGATGCGGCTCTGGTCGATGCGGTGGTCGCGCCGCTCGAGGAAGCCGTCGTAGCAGCCGCCATACACCACCTCGTTGTTGCGCGGATCGACGGCGATGTGGGCGCACTCGCAGCCGGCCGTCGGCTCCCAGTCCTCTTCGCCGATGTCGCCATCGCTGGTGCGGTGCAGGATGCGCACGGTGCTGTTGTCCTGCTGGGCCGCATAGATGCGGTAGGGGAAGTGGTTGTCGGTGGTGACGCGGTAGAACTGCGCCGTCGGCTGGTTGTAGTAGGTCGTCCAGTTCTTGCCGCCGTCGAAGGTGATCTGCGCGCCGCCATCGTCGGCGATGATCATACGGTTGGGGTCCTCGGGGGCGATCCACAGGTCGTGGTGGTCGCCATGGGGCGCGTTGAACGCCTCGAACGTCTTGCCGCCGTCCTTCGATTTGTGGTAGCGCACGTTCATCACATAGACCACGTCCTCATCCTGCGGGTCGGCGTAGATGCGGCTGTAGTACCAGGCCCGCTGGCGCAGCGCGCGGTCGTCGTTGAGCTTGCGCCACGTCTTGCCGGCATCGTCGGACCGGAAGACGCCCCCGTCTTTGGCTTCGACGATGGCCCACACGCGGTCGGAGTTGACGGGCGAGACCGTCACGCCGATGATGCCCAGTGTGCCTTTCGGCAAACCCGGACTGCGCGAGATGTCCTCCCAGGTGTCGCCGCCGTCGGTGCTCTTCCACAGGCCCGAGCCTTCACCCCCGCTTTCGAGGCTGTAGGGCGTGCGCTTGACGCGCCAGGTGCTGGCGTAGATGATGCGCGGGTTGTTGGGGTCGAGGATCAGGTCGCAGGCGCCCACCTCGTCGTTGACGTACAGGATCTTCTCCCACGTCTTGCCGCCGTCCTTGCTGCGGAAAATGCCGCGTTCCTCGTTGGGCGCAAACAGGTTGCCCAGCGCGGCCACGTACACCAGGTCGGGGTTCTTCGGATGGATGCGGATGCGGCCGATGTGGCGCGTCTTGGTGAGGCCCATCTGCTTCCACGTCTTGCCCGCGTCTTCCGACTTCCACACGCCATAGCCGAACGAGACGTTGCCGCGTACGGTGATCTCGCCGCCACCCACGTAGATGACGTTGGGGTCCGATTCGGCCACGGCCACGGCGCCGATCGAGCCGCCGAAGTAGCCGTCCGAGATGTTTTCCCAGTGCTGTCCGCCGTCGGTGGTGCGCCACACGCCGCCACCCGTCGCGCCGAAGTAGTACAGGTTGGGCTTGCCCGGTACCCCCGTCACTGCCGCCGAGCGCCCGCCCCGGAAGGGGCCGATCTCGCGCCATTGCAGGCTCTCGAACAACGTCTGGTCGTAATGCACGGTGGCTTTGGCCGGGGCCGGCTCGGCCTTTTTCTTCTTTCGCTGGCCAAAGGCAGGGCCTGCCAGCACGAGGCACGCAAGTGCCACGAGGGCCCATCCGAGTGTCTGTCTCATGAGTGTAGTTTTATTGAATGAGTTCACTGCAAAAAAATGGTTGAGGGTGTAGCGTTGAGGGTTGAGTATTTGAGTTTAAAGTTTAATGTTTAGTGTTTAAATCTGATTGTCATTTTGTTGTGAGCGAAATTTTTGTCCATTGTCCATTGTCCATCGTCCATCGTCTATCGCCTTTTTGCAGTAGGCTCTCGAATGAGTTCACTGAATCCTGTGCAAAAATTGGTGAGGGGTTGAGCGTGACGA
>CAYNYN010000384.1:0-3366 GCA_964401445.1 uncultured Saprospiraceae bacterium
GCGTCTTTGCGGCTTTGCGCGAGGAAAGGGAAGATTGGAGAAGAATCCGGGAAAGAAGCCCTGTCAAAAACCTTAGCTTCGCTTTCGCAAAAAAACGGGAAGATTCATGCGTGTAATGAAAGTGGCCATCGTGTGGGGCCTGGCGCTTGTGCTCGCCGGTTGCGGCGACGAGGCTTCGAGGGAAGTACTTTTCGAGGAAATGGATCCTGCCGCTGCCGGCATCGACTTCGTCAACGAAGTGCGCTATACCGAGGAGTTCAACGCCTACACCTATCGCAACTTCTACAACGGCGGCGGCGTCGGCATCGGCGACGTGAACAACGACGGCCTTGCCGATATTTTCTTCTGCGGCAACCTGGTGGACAACCGCCTCTACCTCAACCGCGGCAACTGGCAGTTCGAAGACGTGACCGAGCAGGCCGGCGTGGCCAGCAAGGGCGTCTGGTCGGCCGGCGTGGCCATGGCCGACGTCAATGGCGACGGCTGGCTCGACATCTACGTCTGCAAGTCGGGCAGCCCCGGCGGCACACACCGCCACAACGAGCTGTTCATCAACAACGGCGATGGCACCTTTAGCGAGCAGGCACGCGCATGGGGCATCGCCGACGTGGGGCTGAGCACCCACGCCGCCTTTTTCGACTACGACCGCGACGGCGACCTGGACATGTACCTGCTCAACAACTCGATCCGCTCGGTGGGCGGCTACGACCTGCGCCCGGGCCAGCGCGAGATACGCGACACCCTTGGCGGCAACAAGCTCTACCGCCACGATGGCGACCACTTCACCGACGTGAGCGCGCAGGCCGGCATCTACGGCAGCAACATCGGCTTCGGGCTGGGTGTCACCATCGGCGACGTCAACCGCGACGGCTGGCCCGACATCTACGTCTCGAACGACTTCTTCGAGCGCGACTACCTCTACCTCAACAATGGCGACGGCACCTTCCGCGAGGCGCTCGACGAGTACGTGCGCGAGACCAGCCTGGGCAGCATGGGGGCCGACATGGCCGACCTCAACAACGACGGCTGGCCCGAAATCTTCGTCACCGAGATGTTGCCGTGGCAGGAGCAGCGGCTCAAGGCCAAAACCGTGTTCGAAGACTGGGACAAGCACCGCGCCAACGTGCGCGCAGGCTACCACTACCAGTACCCGCGCAACGTGCTGCAGCTCAACCTGGGGCCGGCGCCGCATCGACCCGCGCGCGAAGTGTACTTCAGCGAGGTGGGGCGCCTGGCCGGCGTCGAAGCCACCGACTGGAGCTGGGGCGCCCTCATCGCCGACTTCGACAACGACGGCCTGCGCGACCTGTTCGTCGCCAACGGCATCTTCAAGGACCTCACCGACCTCGACTACGTCAATTTCTACTCCGACCCCAACACCATCCGCCGCATCGCCAACCGCGAGGAAGGCTTCATCACCAAGATGCTCGACGACGTGCCCAGCCAGCCCCTGCCCAACTTCCTCTTCGCCAACGAGGGCGAGCTGCGCTTCACCAACCGCGCCGAGGCGTGGGGGCTGGGGCGCCCCGGCTTCTCCAACGGCTCGGCCTGGGGCGACCTCGACAATGACGGCGACCTCGACCTCGTGGTCAACAACGTCAACATGCCGCCCTTCCTCTACCGCAGTCGCGTGCGCCAGCTGATGCCCGACCGCCACTACCTGCAGCTGCGGCTGCGCGGCGCGGGCGCCAACCGCTTCGGCATCGGCGCACAGGTCACCCTTTTTGCCGGAAGGCAGCAGTGGTATCAGGAGCTGCAGCCCATGCGCGGCTTCGAGTCGTCGGTCGACTACCTGCTGCACTTCGGGCTGGGCGCCACCGATCATCTGGACTCGCTGCGCGTGTGGTGGCCCGACGGGCGCGTGCAGGTCCTCGCCAGCCCGCCCATCGACACCATGCTCCTGCTTTCGCAAAACGACGCCCGCAGCCGCCGCCCCCTGCCGCTCGAGGGGCCGCAACTCCGGCCCCTGCTCGTGCCCGACGAGGCGGCCCCCATCGCGTGGCGCCATCGCGAGAATGCGTTCAGCGACTTCGACCGCGATCCGCTCCTGCTGTTCATGAGCAGCAGCGAGGGGCCCTGCGCCTGCAAGGGCGACCTCGACGGCGACGGCCGCGAAGACCTCTTCATCGGCGGTGCCAGGGAGCAGCCCGGCGCGCTCTTCCTGCGCACGGCTTCGGGCGGCTTTCAACCACCTGTGACGGCGCCCTTCGAAGCCGACCGCATCGCCGAAGACGTGGACTGTGCCATCTTCGATGCCGACGGCGATGGCGACCCGGACCTGTACGTGGCCAGTGGCAGCGTCGAGCTGCCGGCCAGCTCGTCGGGCCTCGTCGATCGGCTGTATCTGAACGATGGCCGCGGCAGGCTCTCCAAAGCCGAGCGCCCGCCGCTCTTCGCCTTCGAAAGCACGGGGGCCGTGGCGGCTGCCGACTTCACGGGCGACGGCCGCACCGACCTCTTCCTCGGGCAGCGACTCAGGCCCTTCGCCTATGGCCTGCCTGCCGGCGGACACCTGCTGGTGCAGCAGGCTGACGGCTCGTGGCAGGAGCGCACGCAGTCCCTGGCCCCCGCGCTGGCCGAGCTGGGCATGGTGACCGATGCCGCCGCCGCCGACGTCGATGGCGATGGCGACCTCGATCTGGTGGTGACGGAGGAGTGGGGCAGGGTGCTGCTCTTCCGCAACGAGGGGCAGCGTTTGGCGAAAGCCGAACCCATGCCGGGCCTCACTGGTCTGTGGCATGCCGTGCTGCCCACCGACCTCGACGGCGATGGCGACCTCGACCTGGTGCTGGGCAACCACGGCCTCAACACGCGCCTGCGCGCCGACAGCCTGCACCCGCTGCGCCTCTACGTCAACGACTTCGACCACAACGGCTCGCCCGAGCAGCTCGTGACGATGTGGCGCGACGGCGGCGAACGGCCGCTGGCCCTGCGCGACGAGATCGTCAGCCAGATGCCCGTGCTCAAGAAGCGCTTCCTCAAATATGCCGACTATGCCGAGGTGACCATGGAGCAGCTCTTTTCGCCCGACCAGCTCGAAGGCTCCATCGTGCACGAGGTGCGCACGCTGGCCTCGGGCATCCTGTGGCACGAGCAGGGCGGTTGGCGCTGGCAGCCGCTGCCGCGCCGGGCACAGATCACTTCGCTCTATGCCCTGCTGGCCGACGATTTCAACGGCGATGGCCATATGGATCTGCTCGTGGGCGGCAACAACGAGCGCGCCAAGCCCCAGATCGGAGGACAGCGCTCGGGCTACGGGCTGCTCCTGCTGGGCGACGGCCGCGGCGGCTTCAGCCCCCTGTCACCAGCCGAGTCGGGTGTGCTCATACCCGGCGAGATGCGGCACATCCTCCGCCTCGACGACCG
>CAYNYN010000385.1:0-3361 GCA_964401445.1 uncultured Saprospiraceae bacterium
GCGAGGCAATGAATATTTTAGGTAACGAGTCTACTGCAAAAAGTCGATGGACGATGGACGATAGACGATGGATATGTAATCTGAATTCGTAAAATATTGTGAATCAAATTTAAACACTAAACTTTATACTATAAACTCAAACGCTCAACCCTCAACGCTCAACTCTCAACCACTTTTTTCAGGGGACTCAGGTAACTCATGTTCAGAAAAAACAAAGACGAGGGCGCCGCTTTTCGGGCGGGCGACGGCACGCTGCTGCGCGAGGTGCTGCATCCCGACCGTGAGGGGCTGGATCTGACCTTCAGCGTGGCCCATGCGCGTCTGCTGCCCGGCGAGCGCTCGCTGCCGCACGTGTTGCGCCGGCGCGACGAGGTCTATCTCGTCATTCGCGGCCGCGGCATCATGCACATCGACGACGAGGCGGAAGCCATCGGGCCGGGCGATGTAGTGCTCATACCCAAAGGGGCGCGGCAGTGGGTGGAGCAGCAGGGCGACGAACCACTCGAGTTCTGGGCCATCGTCGGGCCGCCCTGGCAGGCCGAGGACGAAGAGGTGGACCGGCCCTGAGGCCGGTCCACGAGGTCATCATTGCGCCGTGCAGGGTGGCATGTCTTTGTTGAGCACGTCGGTTTTCACGAAAGGATAGACGTAGGGCGGGTTCCATTTAACGCTATCGAGGTGTTCCAGCTCGAAGAGGTCTTCCGGCTCGCTGGCCAGCATGTGTGCCGAAAACTCGTCTTCGAGTGCCCGCAGCGAGTCCAGCCCGCAGGGCGACAGTTGGCGTGCCACGGCCTTATTGCCCATTTGGCCGATGATGGCCGGTTTCACGCCCGGCTTGAAGCCCACGCGCACGGCCTGTCCGTTGTCGAGGCGCTGCAGCACGAAAAAGCCTTTCAGTCCAGGATCGATCCAGAGGGTGTTGTATTGAATCCGGCCACCGCCGCAGTAGGCCGCCACGTCGGAGATGCAGGGCGCAGCGATGCTGATCAGCCGCAGGTTGGTGCGATCCACCACCCCTTCCGGAAACAGTTCTTTGGCGGCCAGGTCGAAGGCCAGGAATCCGGCCACCAGCCCGTCGCACAGGTGCCCGTGGAAGCGGACCACGTCGTCGAGTGCGATCTCGTGTCGCCGGCCCAGGCGCCCTTTCGAGAAATCGGTGTCGATGACATGCAATACCGGGCCAGCGCTTGCCGGCACGAGGGCTGCCGTCGTCGTGGCAGCTTCCGATTGCTGCTGACACGAATCGAGGGTGATGCAGCCCAAAATCGGGAGCAGCAGGACGAACATTGTGGTTTTCATGGAGATCAATTTTTGCATTGAGTCTTCTGAAAAAGTCGATGGACAATGGACGATAGATAGTCCACAACGGGGTATCGGGGTCGTCACGAGATGCTCATCCATTTTTACAGGGGGGCGCATTCATAAAATGAGGTTGAACAGGTAGCCGGAAAGGATGATGCACACCGTCACCGTGCCGAAAAAGATGCCGATGAGGCGCAGCGTCATCACCTTTTTGAGCAGCATGGCCTCGGGAAGCGATAGCCCCACCACGGCCATCATGAATGCGATCGCGGTGCCCAGCGGTACGCCCTTGGCCACCAGTACCTGCACCACTGGCAGCACCCCGGAGGCATTGGCGTACATCGGCACGGCCAATAATACGGCCAGCGGCACCGACCACCAGTGGTGGCTGCCCAGATAGCGCGCAAAGAAGCCTTCGGGCACGTAGCCGTGCATGACCGCACCCACGGCAATGCCGGCCAGCACGTAGGGCACCACCCCTTTCAGGATCTTTTTCACCTCTTCGAATATGAGCGGCAGCCTTTCGGCAAACGGCATGGGGGCCTCACCTTCCTCTGCTGCCTGCTGCATCCGGGATGATTGCTCGAGCAGTTGGCGCACCCAGGGCGTCAGGTAGCGCTCGAGGCGCATGCTGCCCAGGATGAGCCCCGACACGACGCCCAGCAGCACGCCCGATACGACGTAGATGAGGGTCGTCTTCCAGCCGAACAGCCCGAGGAACAGGCCGATGGCCACTTCGTTGACCAGCGGCGAGGTGACCAGGAAGGAGAACGTGACCCCCAGCGGAATGCCGCCCTGCACGAATCCGATGAAGAGCGGCACCGAGGAGCACGAACAGAAGGGCGTCACCACGCCGAAGAGGGAAGCCATGAGGTGCTCCAGTCCGTACAACTTGTGGGTGGAGAGGTAGTGCCGTACCCGATCGACGGGAAAGTAGCTGTTGACGATGCCCATGATGCTCACGACGATCACGAGCAACAGCAGGATCTTGGTCGAGTCGTAGAGAAAAAAGTCAACGGCCTTGCCGAGCGGGGTGTCGAGGGGCAAGCCCAGCAGCTCGGTCGTGATCCAGTCGGCAATGTGTTGTAGCCAGTCGAACATGACTTGGTCATTTTGCATCTGCCGGCAGGGGCAGGCATACCGCTGCCCCTCACGCCGGTGTCGATGCGTGTTGTGAAATTTGATCCGGAATTTTCAGGAGGAAAGGCTCAGCAGCAGGGCGTATCGTCGGCAGTGCTGCCGCAGCAAGACGAACCCGCAGCCGCGCTGTCAGTGGCAGCTTCGGCTGCCGTACCGCAGCACCCGCCACCACGGACGGGCGCTTCGGGCGCTTCGCCCACAACCGGATAGCCCTTGCGCTGCCATTTTTCCAGCCCGTCGCGCATGTTCATGACGTTGTCGTAGCCGTGATTCATCAGGAAATAGGTGGCTTTCAGGCTGCGCATCCCACTCTGACAAACGAAGACCACGGGACGGTCGGTTGGGATTTCGCGGTAACGCGTCTCCAGCTCGAGCAAGGGGATGTGCAAATAATCGGGCACGTCCATGCGTACGGCTGCCACTTCTTCCGGTTCGCGTACGTCCACGATCAGGGCGCCGCCCTCGAAAGCGAGCTTTCGCGTCGTGCCCGGACAGATCTCTTTGGCTGTTTTCATTTGTGTCGGTTTTTTATTGATAAAAGGTTGAGGGTGAAGTGTTGAGGTCTTTTCTGGTTCGCAAATCCAAACCTCACTTTTCGTTTACTCTGTCTCTCCGTCTCAATCCCTGTCACGCCGTCAGCCACTCCCGGATTTCCTTCGGGCTGGGCACGCGGCCCTTGCTTACGACCTTTTCGTCGATGACCACGGCCGGCGTGGCCAGCACGTTGTACTGCATGATCTGCTGGATGTCTTCTACCTTCTCGACTTGCACGTCCTGCAAGCCGTCTTCGGCCACGATCGAGTTGATCAGCTCGATGGTTTTCTTGCATTTGGCACAACCAGTGCCCAGTACTTTTACCGTTTTCATGTTGCTTATAGTTTATCGTAGATGAACGATTGGTTTGGCTGAAAAAAACAGG
>CAYNYN010000386.1:0-3324 GCA_964401445.1 uncultured Saprospiraceae bacterium
TTTCACCGGATTCTGTGGCCCTCTGTGCGCACTCCGTGTATCTCTGTGTAAGAAAAAAACTGCGCCGCGACGGCAGACGATGGACGATAGACGATGGATTCACAAGATGAACCCTTAAATACATTGTAAATCAACTTTAAACACTAAACTTTAAACTTTAAACCTTAACCCCAGACGCTCAGGATTACACACGTCATGACCCACGCAAAGCGATACTACGAACAGCGATTCCGCAAGGAGCTGGCGCGGCTGAACGCTGCCCAGCGCCAGGCCGTGATGCACCTCGACGGCCCCATGCTCGTCATCGCCGGCCCGGGCACCGGCAAGACGCACGTGCTGAGTGCCCGCATCGGCCGTATTCTGCTGGAGACCGACACGCGCGCCAACGAGATCCTGTGCCTCACCTTCACCGATGCCGCCGTGCGCGCCATGCGCCAGCGCCTCGTCGAGCTGATCGGCCCCGAAGGCTACCGCGTCGAGGTCTATACTTTCCACTCTTTTTGCAACAGCGTCATCCGCCGGCACATGGAGCTCTTCCCCGGCCACCGCCTCGAGCCGGTGAGCGAGCTGGAAGAGGTCGAGATCGTGCGCGCCCTGCTCGACACGCTGCCGCCCGACAACCCGCTGCGCCATGGCCGCGACCCGCGCCGCGCCGTGGAACAGATACGCCAGCTCTTCCGCGACATGAAGGCCGAGCACTGGACGGTGGAAGAGGTGTGCCGCCAGATCGACGCCTGGCTCGAGCAGCTGCCCCAACACCCCGACTTCCGCTACAAGCGCCGCACCGGCAAGCACCAGGCCGGCGACCCCAAGGAAGACAAAATCGCCAGGGAGCGCCAACGCATGGAAGCCCTGCGCCAGGCCGCCCTGCTCTTCCCCGCCTATGAGGAGGAAATGCACCAGCGGGGCCGGTACGACTACCACGACATGATCCTGTGGGTGCTCGATGCCTTCCGGCAAAACGAGTGGCTGCTGCGCGACTACCAGGAGCAGTACCAGTACATCCTCGTCGACGAGTATCAGGACACCAACTCGGCCCAGAACGAGCTGGTACGCCTGCTGGCCAGCTACTGGGAGGCGCCCAACCTCTTCATCGTGGGCGACGACGACCAGTCGATCTACGAGTTCCAGGGCGCGCGCCTGCACAACCTCGTCGAGCTGTACGAGTCCATGCGCGACCACATGCAGGTGGTGGTGCTCACGGAAAACTACCGCTCGAGCCAGCCCATCCTCGATGCGGCGCGCCACCTCATCGAGCACAACCGCCTGCGCCTCATCCACGAGCTGGCCCACCTGGGCGTGCGCAAGGAGCTGGTGGCGGCGGGGCCGGCGGCGGCCTCCGACCTGAAGCCGCGCCTGGTCGAGCTGCCCGACGCCTGGACCGAGGCGCGTTTTGCCGAAAGGCAGATCAAGGCGTGGCTGGACGAAGGCTGCCCCCCCGCTCAGATCGCCGTCATCTACGCGCGCCACAGCCAGGTGCAGCGACTGGCCGACCTGCTGCAGCACAGCGACATCCCGCACGAGCTGCGCCGCACGGCCAATGCCCTCGACAGCCGCTCGGTGCACCTGCTGCGCACCATGCTCGAATGGATCTGGCGCGTGCAACGCGAGCCTGCCAGCGGCGAGCGCCTGCTGTTCGAGCTGTTGCACGCCCCCTGCTGGGGCATCCCGCCCGAAGACCTGTTCCTGCTGGCGCGCTGGCGCACGCGCCCCGAGCAGGGCATGCCCCTGTGGTACGAGCTGCTCTCGCCCGAGCGCCTGGCCGCCATCGAGGGGCTGCGCGCCCCCGACCGCCTGCGCCACGCCGCCCGCGTGCTGCGCCAGGCCGAACAGCAGGCCTTGCTCACGGCCTTGCCCCGCCTGGTCGAGCGCCTCGTCAACCAGAGCGGGCTGCTGGCATGGGTGCTCGGCGACGAGGCCGAGCCGGGCGAGCGCGACGCCCTGTGGTCGTTCGTCGAGTTCATCAAGGACGAGACGGCGCGCCGCCCCCGCCTCCACCTCGAGGAGCTGCTGCAGATGCTGCGCCACATGGACACCTACCGCCTGGCCATCCCCGTGCAGCAGCCCGCCGCCACGGGCGATGCCGTGACGCTGGTGACGGCCCACAGTGCCAAGGGGCTCGAGTTCGACCGCGTCATCGTGCTGGGCTGCCAGCAGGACCCCTGGGAGAACGAGCGCGGCGCGCGCGGCGCCTTCAGGCTGCCGCCCGGCCTGACGCGCTCGGGCGAAGCCGACTACCTCGAAGCGCGGCGCCGCCTGTTCTACGTGGCGCTCACACGCGCCCGCACCCACGTGGTGTGCTGCTGGGCCGCCACCGACGAGCGCGGCAAGCCCGCCTCGCCCACCCGCTTCGTGTACGAGATGGAAGGCGACGAGCCGCTGCCGGTAGAGCATCCCGAGTTTGCGCCCGAAGAGGTGGTCGAGCTGCAGCGCCGCCTCATGGCCCCTGCCGGCCAGCCCTCGGTCGTGGTGCCCGACGAGGACTGGCTGCGCGCACGCGTGCAGGAGCTGCCGCCCCTGTCCATCTCCGCCATCAACCAGTTTCTGAAGTGCCCGCTCGGCTTCTACTACCGCTACATCCTCGGCCTGCCCTCGATGCCCAGCATCGAAGAGCGCTGGGGCACGGCCATGCACGAAGCGCTGCGCCGCTATTTCGAAGCATTTCGCCTTTCGGCAAACGAGACCTGGCCGCCACCCAGCCAGCTGGCCCAATACTTCGAAGCCGAGATGGAGCGGCTGCGCGGCTGGTTCACCCCCGAAGACTGGCCCTTCTACCTGCGCCAGGGCAGCCACTACCTGACCACCTGGCTCGCCCTGCGCCAGCCCACGCTGCCCCGCCGCTTTCTGGTGGAGCGCACCATCAACGGCGCCATCGCCGAGGTGGCCGTCACCGGCACCATCGACCGCATCGACCTGCTGGGCCAGGGCCAGGCCCGCGTGGTGGACTACAAGCTGAAGCACAGGAACCGCTGGACCAGCATCCATCCGCCTTCCGACAGTAACCCGTTCGGCACGCCGCTGTGGCGACAGCTCGTCTTCTACCAGCTATTGCTCGAACAGGACCGGCGCCTGGGCCTGCAGTCGGAAAAGGCCACGCTCGACTTCCTCACGCCCGACGACAAGGGCGCCTTTCCGCGTGCCAGCCATACCACCACCGAACAGGAGAAGGAGCAGATGCGCGAAATCGTGACCCAGGTGCACGCCCGCATCCAGGCACTCGACTTCCTCACTGGCTGCGGCGAGCCCGACTGCCCCTGGTGTCACCATGCGCGCATGAACGAGGCCGACAGCCTCTCGGATCCGGAATTGGAGATGTTGCTGTGA
>CAYNYN010000387.1:0-3314 GCA_964401445.1 uncultured Saprospiraceae bacterium
GAATTCGCCCTCGTCCATGCGCACCAGCCGGATGCGGAAGGGCGCCAGGCGCAGGGCCATGCGGTGGCGGGCAGTGATGGTCTCGTAGCGCGAGTCGAGGGTGGCCAGGAAGTGATCGGTGCGTCCCTCCACCTCGAACGAGACGACGGCATCGTCGGAAAGGACGATGGGTCGCACGTTGAGGTTGTGCGGCGCCACGGGCGTGAGCACGAAGTTGCGCGAATCGGGAAAGATGATGGGCCCGCCGCAGCTCAGCGAATAGCCCGTCGAGCCGGTGGGCGTGGCCATGATGACGCCATCGGCCCAGTAGGTGTTGAGAAAGGCGCCGTTGACCCAGGTGTGCACCACGATCATGGACGAGGTGTCGCGCTTGAGCAGCGTGAAGTCGTTGAGCGCATAGGGGAAATCGTTGAACAGCGGCAGGTTGGCATCGAGCTGCAGCAGGGTGCGCTCGTCGAGGTAGTAGCTGTCGTTGAGCAACCGCATGATGGCCTCTTCCATCCGGCTGGTCTCGATGCTGGCCAGGAAGCCCAGCCGTCCCAGGTTGATACCGAGGATGGGGATGCCCGTGTCGCGCACCAGCGTCACGGCGCTGAGGATGGTGCCATCGCCCCCCAGCGTGATGACGAAATCGAAGTTGCGCAAGCGAAAATCCAGATGGCTCTCGAAGCGCCCCACCTCCTGCCGCAGCCGGATCTTGTCCTTGATCTGGTCGAGCAGGCCGGCATACACGAACGTGGTGATCTGATGCTGGTGCAGCAGGTCGAACAGCCGCTGGACGACGGGCAGATGCTGGTCTTTGACGTTGCGGCTGAAGATGACGACTTGCATGGTGTGCTTTTCGGCGCAGAGAAAAAATCAGAAACGAAACTTCCAGTGTAAAAATAGGCCATTCTCGCCCGACGCATTGCGGCTCCACTCCACGGTGACGAGCTTGTTGTAGTAGGCCAGGAAATTGAGGCCCATGCCGTACCCCCACAACCACCTGTTGCGCAGCGTATTGCCTTCGGCAAACCACGGATCGTGCACGTACCCCACGTCGCTGTGCAGGCTGAGATACACCCGCAGGGGCATCACGCGAAAGGCGTCGATGAACACCAGCGGCCCCCAGTCGATCTTGCGGTCGAAGACGACCCAGCGCAGGGTGTGTTTTGCGTAAGCATAATCCTTGCCGTCGATGACGTAGTACTCGTAGCCGCGCAGAAAGTCCTCTTCGTAGCCCAGGGCGCGATACAGGTAGAAGGGCTTGGGGCCGCCCATCAGGTCGGTCTGCCCTTTCCACACCCACTCGATGCTCCAGCGGCGCGACAGGACGGTGTAGTGCTTCAAGAGGGCCGACACCAGCAGGCGGTTGCGCCTTTCGGCAAACACGCCCAGGCCTTCCTTGCGCACCGACAGGGCCAGGTAGTGGCCTTTCATGGGGAAGGGGCGCACGTCGCGCTTGTCCACCACCAGGTCGAAGCCGAGCGTGAGGTAGCGCTCCAGCGGGCCTTGCGGCAAAAAACGGGGGTTGAGCGAATCGAGCACCAGCGGATCGACGCGGTGGCGGTAATAGCCTGCCGACAGCTCGGCATAGAGGTCGTTGCCATAGCGGCGACGCAGGCCCGCCACCACGCGGAAGCGATGCAGCAGGAAGTCGTCGTCGGCGCGAAAGAACTGCTGTTTGTCGCCCAGGCTGGCCCAGGCCACCTCCTTGTTGCGCGCGGCCAGCAGGTTGAAGTGCAAGCCCCAGTCGATGCCGCGCCCCAGCGAGGGCAGCGTGTAGCGCGTCTCGAACTTTTGCGTGTAGCCGTGCTGCAGCGTGAGCTTGATTTCGTCGTTGCGGCCCAGCAGGTTGAAGTGGTAGAGCTTCAGCCCGTAATTGACGCGGTCGAGGCTGTGGTCGTACTCGTCCCACCAGACGTTGAAGTTGCGGTCGGCCAGCTCGAAGATGGGCACGGGGTAGATGTACCATGCTTCGCGCACGCGCACCGTCAGCCCGACGCGGCCCGTGGCGCCCTCCCAGGCATGGATGCCGATGCGCACCTGCACGAACAGGTTGGTGTTCATCAGCCGGTTTTCGTTGCGCTCCATGCAGGCTTCCAGCTCGGCCACCGGCAGGCGGTCGCCCACGCGCACGTCCAGCTCGCGCAGCACCACGTCGTCGCGGGTGCGGCGGTTGCCCTCCACCACGATCGCGTCGATGACGATGGAATCGGGGTTCATGGCCTGGGCCCGGGCGTCGTTTGCCGAAAGGCTGGACAAAAAAACAATCAACCAGCAAAGGGAAAGGAGTCTGCTGCGGTGCATGGGGCCAAAGTTGCGCATTGGCGGCATGCGGTGCAAGCAGCCCGGTCAGATATTGAGGTAGTTCATGAGGGCATCGTAGCGCTCCTGCAGGGCGTCGTAGTACTCCGTTTCGCCGAAGCGGCCCTTGACCTGGTAGTTGAAGCGCTCGAGCGTGGCGACGATGTGGCGGGTGTCGAGCGTGTTGACCTTGATGGTGACCTCGAGCAGGCTGGCCTCCGGCTTCGACGACAGGTACACGCTCAGGATGACCGCCCCTTCCGACTCGATGAGGCGCGCCAGCTCGGCCAGCGAGTAGTCGCGGCGGTCGACCTCCAGCACGAGGATGGTGCCCGGCTCGGTGAAGGTGGTCGTGCGGGCGAAGTACTGCAACAGGTCTTCCAGAGTGATGGCACCCAGGTAGTTGTTGTGCTCGTCCACCACGGGGATGAGCGTCAGCTCGTGCTCGGCCATGAGGCGCATCACTTCGTAGATGTGGTCGTTGCGGCGCACGAAGGGACGCGTGACGCTGAGGGTGTAGGCACCGACGGGCTCATGCACGTCCTCGCTGAGGATGTCTTCTTCGGACAACAGTCCGAGCAGCTGCTCATTGTTGACGATGGGCAGATGCCGAACGTAGTAGTCGCTCATGATGCTGAGCGCCTCCTCTCCCGTGTCGGAAGTCTTCAGCGGGATGATGTCGCGTGAGATGAGTTGTTCGGCAATCATGGTCGTGCAAGATTTGCATGGTGTTTCAAAACATGGCCCTCATGGCTTTTGTCCGGAAAACGTTTGGAAACAAGATCGGTTAACACAACCGTTCTCGAAGCGGGTGAAAATTGCAAAAATTTAACCGAACTCGAAAAATCGTTTGGCCAAAAGGGGCGAAATTCAGCCGCAAGGGCGGCATTTGCCCGATGAGTCTTCCCTGCCTCGGACAGCTCAGAGACGCCGGAGGGCCGCCGTGAGATGCAAACGTACTGATAATGAAGACTGAGTCAACTGCAAAAAGTCGATGGACAATGGACGATAGACGATGGACGCTCAAG
>CAYNYN010000388.1:0-3294 GCA_964401445.1 uncultured Saprospiraceae bacterium
AGAGAGCCACCGAGATCGGGGAATCGACGATTTATAATCACTCCTCACTCATCTCTCTTCACTCCTCACTCTGTCTCACCCTCTCTACCACCCAGGCAGAGCCAGGTTGCGGCCCGAGAGGTATTCTTCGAGGATGTAGAGGATGAATTCGGGCTTGAGAGGCCGCCAGTTGAACTCGTTGAGCGCCCCGCCGAAGTAGATGTAATCGTGCAGCCGCGTCTGCTTCAGCTCGTCCTCGACGTGCTGCAGCACGTTGACGAAGCAGATCCACCCGTCGGCTTCCGACACCTCTTCGAACCACTCTTCGTAGTAGTCGGTGTCCAGGCCGTGGAAGTTGAGCACGTTTTCGCACACCAGCACGAACTTGTGGATGCCCTCGGCCTGGAGCGGATCGATGACCTCCCTTTTCAGAAACATGATGTCGTTGTACAGGCAGTCGTTCCACTCGCCCAGCATCTCGAGGATGGCAAAACCGGCATCGTAGTCGGCCCACAGCAGCTTGGTGTACAGCGTTTTGGAACCAAACTCGTCCCACTGCGGGTGAATGACGTAGTTGTAGATTTGCTGCGAGAAATAAAACTCGCTGTACTCCCTTCCGTAGAAAGGCGAGCGCTCGTCTTCTTCGGCCGTGTAGCGGTCGCGCCAGTTCCAGAATGGTTCGAGATCGTGCATTTTTCGGATCGTTGTGATGGCCACGTGATTTTGGCGGAAGCCAACCGAAAGCAAACAACCGAAGACAAACAAAGTTATAGCGGGGATGAATGAGGAGAAATACCTCACCAAGAGGATTTGAGTATTGAACCTACTGCAAAAAGTCGATAGACGATGGACGATGGACGATGGACGATGGTTAGGTAATCTGAATTCATAAAATAATGTGAATCAACTTTAAACAATAAGCTTTAAACTTTAAACTAAAACACTCAACCCTCAACCATAAAAAAACTGCGTCTCAACTGCGTGATTGCCGCGTCTGAAAGCTGCGGTTTTGAAAAACAAGGGACCATTTCCCTAAACCACTTGGTAACATTTTCACCCAAATTTCAGAACGAGAAGAAACCAGGCATGCCCCAAAAGCGCCCGCAAAAAATCGTGATCACCGGCCCCGAATCGTCGGGCAAGACGACGCTGAGCCAGGCCCTTTCGGAAAAGCTGTCGGCGCCCGTGGTGCCCGAATATGCGCGCCTGTACCTCGAGCGCTTCGGTCCGGAATACACGCTCGACGACCTGACGCACATCGCCCACGGGCAGGCCGCCCTCGAGCTGGCCACTGCCGCGCAAACCGATGATCTGCTATTGGCCGACACCTCCCTCGAAGTGATCCGGGTGTGGTGGGACTACCGCTTCGGCACGCCCCCACCCTGGCTCGAGGCGCTGCTGTGGCGCCACCGCGGCGACTTTTACCTGCTGTGTGCCCCCGATCTGCCGTGGCAGCCCGATCCCCTTCGCGAAAACCCGCACGATCGCGCGCAGCTCTTCGACCGCTACGTGGCACTGCTCGAGCGGCTGGGCTTGCCTTATGGCGTGGTGGAAGGCAGCGGCGAGGCGCGTACTCGCCGCGCCCTGGCCCAGCTGGCCGCGGCCGGCCTCATTGCCCCTCTGTAGGCAGGCGCTTACTTCCTGTAAGCAGTCAGGTAATGGATGATCGCCTTGCGGATGTCGGAGCGCACATCGTCGGGCTCGGTGGGCTCGTCGACGGCAAGGATGTCGGGATTGTCGGGCGTGAAGAAGCCCAGCCCGGTCTCCAGGCCGGTCAGCAGGAACGACGGCACGATGATGTGATAGGTACGCGCCTCGTCGAGCGGCTCGTCGGCCACGAGCCACTGCCCGTCCTTCCAGGTGACGCCGGCCCAGTGCAGGTAGCCGCCCTTGCCTTTGTTCTGCAGTCCCTGATCGAGCACGCGGCGCAACAGGCTGCCCTTCAGGTCCACCTCGACGATGCTGCCACCAAAGGGCAGCGTGCGGAAGATGTCGACGGCCGTGATGGGCCCTTTGAGCTGGTCGTCGACGCGTATGGAGCCGCCGTTGAGGATGGCCGCATCAACCGGTTTTTTGGCGGCAGCCACCATGGCCGAGGTGATGAGGCGCGTCAGATTGGTGGGGTGGTTGCGCACCGAGGCTTCGCGCCCGTCGAGCGGCTCATGGGCCACCATGAGCACGCGCTCGGGATCGACGCCTGCCTGGCGGATGACGCTGCGCTGGATGTCGAGCCATTTCTGCACCACCTCATCCACGTAGGGGTCGGCGGCCAGCGTCTGGTCGATCTTGCGGACGTACGACTTGCGGCCCACGTAGCCGGGGATGAGGGCCTTGTCCACTTCGAACTGGTGGATCCAGGCCGTCTTGGCGTTGGCATCGGCCTTGAAGATGTGGACGTTGCCCACGCTGTCGTGGTGCAGCTCGTGCTCGTGCCCGCCCATGATGATGGGCACGTTGGGCAGCATGCTGGCCAGCTTCAGGTCCATCTCCAGGTCGAGGTGGGTGAGGCCGAGCACCAGGTCGCATTTGGCATTGAGCTCGAGATAGGCCTTTTTGGCCTCCTCGTAGAAGTCTTCGTAATAGACGTAATCCTTCTGGTTGGCGGGCAGCAGGGCGCTGAACAGTCCGACCTTCAGCTCGGTGCCGTCGGCATCGCTGATCTCCCAGATGTAGGTCTCGGGCAGGTAGTAGTCGAAATCGCCGTAATTGGCGTGGAAGGGCACGAGCCGATCGCCCTGGCGGCGCAGCACGTTGGTGGCCAGCCACTCGAACTCCGACTCGTCGATGCGCTTTTGCAAATCCTCGTACTTGAGGTCGAATTCGTGATTGCCGAAAGCCACCACGTCCACCCCGGCATGGTTCATCACCTCGACCATCTGGCGGCCGGCGATGCGCTCGCCATCCACCTTGAGGCTGCCCAGCAGCGACGGGCTCAGGAAGTCGCCCGCCACGACGAAGAGGGTGTTGGGGTTTTCGTTGTAGAGGCTGTCGAACAGCGTCTTGAGGCGCGCCATGCCGCCCAGATTGTCGCCGGGCAATGGCGCAATTTCATACACATCGTTGATCTGCAGGATCTGGAAAGCGATACGACCATCGTCGGTGGCAGGCGGCAGGTCGCGGTGGGCTTCCACTTCGTAAGGTTCAGGTTCTGGCTCGTAGGACTCGGGGGCGGGGGTGGCTGCCTGGCGCTGGTGCACGCCGCAGGAAGAGAGCAGCAGGGAAAGGAGCGAAAACAACAAAGGACGCATCGACATGAGGCAAGCGTTTTGAGGGGAACGAATCGTGCGTCAAATATCGCCAATCTTTGGCGAGGGG
>CAYNYN010000389.1:0-3289 GCA_964401445.1 uncultured Saprospiraceae bacterium
AACCCCTCAAGGGTTCGCAAACGCCTGGCGGGTGCGAAATAAATTTCGCCCCACGTTAGGCCCTTTTTGAAAAAAAACGACTTCCTCATGAAAAACTTCTTTTGCGCCCTTGCCCTGTTGCTGTTCGTTGCCATGGCCGACGCACAAACGGGAATCCAGTTTGCGCACGGCACGTGGAGCGAAGTGCTCGAGCAGGCCGAGGCTTCCGGCAAGCTCATCTTCATGGATGCCTATACCACCTGGTGCGGCCCCTGCAAGAAGATGAGCCGCGAGGTGTTCACCGATGAGCAGGTAGGCGCCTTCTACAACGAGCATTTCATCAACGTCAAGATGGACATGGAGCGCGGCGAGGGACTCGATCTGGCCCGGCGCTACAACGTGCGGGCCTACCCCACGCTGCTGTTCCTCGACGCCGACGGGCAGGTGGTGCATCGGGCCGTGGGCTATCGCGATACCGACGACTTCCTCGGCCTGGGGCAGGAGGCGCTCGACCCCGAACGCCGCCTCGGCGCACTCGACGCCCGCTACGCGCGCGGCGATCGCGATCCTGAGTTCCTGTACAAGTACCTTTTGGCGAAAGCCAATGCCTACGACCCTGCTGCCACCGAGCTGCTCGACGTCTACCTCAACACGCAGGACGACTGGAGCACGCGCCGCAACATGGAGGTGATCTTCCGCTTCGGCAACCGCCTCAACGGGCCGGCCTTCCGCTACCTGATGGACCACTTCGACGCCTTCGAGGAGGCCTTTGGCGAGCGGGCCGTGCGCCAGCGCCTCGAGATGGCCGTGCAGGAGAGCATGGCCAACGGCTACGTGAGCGACTTCGGCGAGGTGGAACGCGTGCTGCGCCGCCTGCACGGCGACAAGGCTGACGAGCTCATCGCACGCTACCGGATGAACTACCATCTCTACAAGGGCGAAACGGACGCCTTCGCCCGCACCGCCGTGGAGTACATGAACACGTACAAGCCGCGCGATCCGGGCCTGCTCAACAGCGTGGCCTGGTCGTTCTACGAGCACGTGGACGACCCCGCCCTGCTCCGGCAGGCGCTCAAGTGGGCGCGCAAGAGCGTCAAGCTCGACAAGGGCTACGCCAATACCGACACGGTGGCCGCCCTCTACTACAAGCTGGGCAAGACGAAGCAGGCGCGCAAGTGGGCCAAGCAGGCCATCGCCCTGGCCAAAGCCTCGGATCAGGACTACACCTCCACAGCCGAGCTGCTCGAAAAAATCGAAGCGGCAGCAAAGTGACGCCAGCGGCCGAAAGGCAATGACAAAGGGCCAGCACGGATCGTCCCGGCTGGCCCTTTGTGTTTTTGACGAAAGCCGCTCATTCGAGCCCGGGGCGCACGACGGTGAACACGCGCGAGATGTTGAAGCCGAAGTGGATGCCTCCCTCGAGCCAGTTGCCGGTCGTCTCGGTCACGAAGCCCTTTTCCACCATGGAGGTGCCGTTGGTGAAATGGAGCTGGAAGACGTGACCTCCCGTCTCGATGTCGAAGCCCACGGACAGCATGTTGCGGTAGCCGGGCAGCAGCTGGCCGGGCAGCACGTACACGTATTCGAGGTTGAGCGATACGCGCTTGGTGAGCTTGTGCCGCATGCCGATGCCCAGGGCCAGCACGTCGTGGGCCTCGTCGCGCGTCTTGACGAGGTTGCGGTGTACGACGGTGGGCGAGAGCTGCAGCGTGAAGTTGTCGTTGAACTTGCGTCCTACGATGAGCTGCCAGGTGTAGTACAGGCGCGAGCTGAAATAATTGACGCGATCGGGGTTTTGCCAGGGTATGGTCTTGATGGCCGTGCTGCCGAACAGCAGCAGCGTGACGGGCATGACGCGTGCGCCGCTGCTCTGGCGCAACAGCTTGTACTTGAAAAAGCCGTCGTAGGTTTTTTCGTAGCTGCTCCGGCCGAAGCCGATGGTCAGCCGGTCGGTCAGGCCGTAGTCGGCACCGATGCGGATGGTGGCTGCGTCGAGGCCGAACAGCTCGCTGAAGCCGCCGCTGAGGAAGCCGAAGCGGTGCTGGATCTTCACGTCGAGCACGCCGTGGGCCGTCGTTTCGAGCGACTGCAGGTTGATCACGCGCGTCGTCTTGAAGCTGGCCGTGGCATAGTCGATGGTCGGCTCTTCTTCGCCGAGGAGCGACAGCAGGTCGTCCTGGCCCCACAGGCCGGTGGCGCACAGGCAAAAGGCCAGCAGCGCAGTCAGGTTTTTTATCATGGCAAATGCACTTTGCGAAAACAAGGGACAGCAGCCGCCGTGTGGCAAAAACTGCTGCCCCGGATCAAAAAGGATTGATCAGCTCCCTTTCTCGAATGGTTCGTAGGTGACGTCCACATCGACGCGCACCACCTTGGCGATGTTGTCGCGCACCACGGCCGGTATCTCGATGCCGTAGTCGGCTACGGCCACCTCGAAGCTGGCTTGGGCGGCGATCTGGCCATTGGTCACCGTGATCTGGCCGGGTACCTCCACTTCGCGCGTCACGCCGTGGATGGTCAGTTGGCCTTTGGCCACCACGGGGTAGGTGCCATCCTTGCCGAAGTCCACCTCGTCGATGTTGACGATGCTTCCCTTGAAGGTGGCCTTGGGGTACTTGTCGCTTTCCATGTAGTTCTCGTTGAAGTGCTCTTGCATGAGCGCTTTTTCGAACTGGAAGCCTTTGATGAGCACGGCAAACTCGAGGCGGCCATCGGCCGTGTTGAGCACGCTGGTGGCACTCTTGTTGTGTGCTTCGATTTTTTCCAGCGGCGCGTCGGAGTAGAACGAGATTTTGCCCGAGCGGGTAAACCAGATCTGGGCCGAGAGGTGCGTGGTGGCCAGCAGCAGGGCCAGCGCAAACAGGGTCTTTTTCATGTTGGAGCAGGGTTTAAACGTATTACGAAATGGTTTCGGGGGTTATCAGGGTTCTATACAGCGGTTGAGGACGACGTCCATCAGCTTGCCGGTGCACACGCAGCGGAAAGTGACCTGTTCGCCTTCGTCGAATTCGGTGCGGCGCGGCTCCGACAGCTCGTCGAGCTCACACACCACGCCGAACATGGGATGGCCCGACTCGAGCGTGACGGCGATGCGTCCTTCCTCGCCGCGCTCCACCGAGCGCACCGTGCCCGACACCTCGATCACCTTGCCCAGATACTTTTCATTGGCGGTCGATTCGTCGGTGTCGTATTCGGAAAAGAGCTCGGTGGCCGTCAGCTTGAAGGCGGGTGTGGCCCGGCGCATGTCCTGATGCGGCTTGTTGTACATGTAGTATGCGGCGGCGCCTCCAATCAGGACGACCAGTGCGAT
>CAYNYN010000390.1:0-3270 GCA_964401445.1 uncultured Saprospiraceae bacterium
GTTCCCGATGCTCGGGACAGGCTCCGATGAAATCGGGATCTCAACATCGCCGCCTTTGGCGGCGTATCAACACCGAGCAGCCTGCTTCCGACAAGTCGGAACAGGCTCCGGCTTGTCGGGGATAGCGAGTCTCAACCATCGGATCCTCGGTTCCTCACATCCTCTCTGCAAATGCTCGGCAATACCCACTCGACCCTCTATGCCGGTTTGTCCCAAAGCACTTTGTTTTGAGTATAAAAAATCTCACGCCATGTCTGCGACCGCGCGCACGATGATGCTTTTGCTGTTGGCTCCCTTGTGGCTCGGCGCCCAGAACCTCGTGCTCAACCCCGGATTCGAGGAAATACTGGAATGCCCGCCCGCTGATGAGCTTTCCTACTCCAATCCCAATGGATTCCTGAATGAAAAGGTGCCCTATTGGAACTCCTATCACGGGCATCCTGCGATATACTTGAACTACTGCGGCTTTCACGGCTCGCCGCCCCGCTCCTCCCATGGCGGCAAGGGCTTTGTGGAAATCCTGATCATCAATACGAATCCTCCTTTCTATGCTCGCGAGTACATCCACGGTTTTCTGTCCGAGCCCATGGAAGCCGACACGCTCTATTTCGCATCCTTCTACCTGGCTTTGAGCCGAGAGCAGCAAAACCCCAAGGGCATCAAGGACGTGGCCATGCATTTCTCGCCCACGCTCGACACCACTTACGATGCGCCCTTCTTCTATGATCGCGAACCGCATGTGTCCAACACCCAATACCTCACGGACACGGCCTGGCACAAGGCCTGGGGCTGCTACGTGGCCGAAGGGGGCGAGCGCCACCTCACCATCGGCAGCTTTACGCCCTACGAGGAGCTCACCTGGGAGCTGCCGCCCTGGAGCAACGGCAGTCAGGGCGCCCATGTCAATATCGACGACGTATGGGTCATGCCCCTGACGCGCAGTGGCTTCGCACAACTGGTGCGCAAGGAGCTCTGTGAAGGGCAGTGCGTGCGTTTTGCACATGAACTCGAGGGCGAGTTTTCGTGGTTTTTCGAGGGGGGCACGCCGGCCACGTCCACCCTGGCACAGCCCGAGGTGTGCTACGACAGCGCAGGCACCTATGGCGTGGGGCTGGTGGTGCAGCACTGTGGCGGACAGGACTCGTTCTGGTTTCCCGATGCCGTCACGGTGCGCCCTCTGCCGCAGCCCCTCGCTGCTCCCGTGACGGTGCTCGATGTGGCTTGGGGCGACACGGTGAGCCTGGAGCCGTGCGTGGCAGCAGACCATTACCTGTGGACCAGCGACAACCCCATCGATTGCACGGACTGCCCTTTGCCCGCTCTCACCGTGCTGGAACCCGATACGGTATGGCTGACGGCATGGAACGGCAGCCAGGCCGACGGCTGCACCCATACCTGTGCCTGGGTGGTGCAGGTGGGCTATCCGCCTGCGGCGGTGCTGAGTGCCGAACGGCGCCATCTGTGTGCGGGCGAATGCACCACCTTCCGCTATGCGGGCGACGAGCCGGTGCAGAGCCT
The DNA here is from genome assembly GCA_964401445.1 of uncultured Saprospiraceae bacterium. Classification (GTDB taxonomy): domain Bacteria; phylum Bacteroidota; class Bacteroidia; order Chitinophagales; family Saprospiraceae; genus WFYJ01. Next base: position 1,519 of record CAYNYN010000390.1, read on the forward strand.
GGAATGGTTCTTTCCCGGCGGACAGCCGGATCGGGTGACGGGCGTACAAGAAATCGAGGTGTGTTACGACAGTGCGGGCACCTACGACCTGGGTCTGGTGGCCGGCAACGCCTACGGGTTCGACACGCTCTGGCTGGCAGACTACATACAGGTGGCGCCGCGCCCATGGCCCGTGGGGCCGGCTTTGCAGACGCTGGATGTGTGGGAGGGCGACACGCTCGTCCTCGAGCCCTGCCTGGAAGGGGTGGCGGGGCAATGGCGTCCTGCAGAGGGGCTCTCGTGTACACAGTGTGCCCGGCCGGTGGTGGTGGCCGCCGAGTCGAGACGATACGTGTACGAGGCGGGTGCGGGCACGGCTTGCGCCGACAGTTGCATCTACGAGCTGGAGGTCTCGCCCCTGGAGTGGAAAGTGTACATTCCCAATGTCTTTTCGCCCAATGGCGACGGGGCCAATGACCTGTTCACGGCGCAGGGGCCGTTTGTCGAGGTGTTGGAGCTGCGCGTGTACGACCGCTGGGGCGACCTGCTGTGGCGCTCGAATGGCCAGCCGTGGGATGGCACCCTGAACGGAAAACCTCTCAACCCGGGCCCCTATGCCTGGGTCATGCGCCTGCGCCATACCCGCACCGGCGAAGTGATCACGCGTACGGGCGTGGTGGCGCTGGTGCGATGAGCCGCTCGCGCTTGTACGCTTTTACTCCTGCTCCTCGCTTTTCTTCGTCTGGCCCGGAGCGGGTGCGTGCTTCTCCTTGGCCATCTGCAGCTTGTTGAGCAGCAGGGCCGCCTTCATCATGAAGTCGTCGTGGTGCTCGCGGTACTCGTTGTGCACCATGAGCAGACGCGCCGCATCGTAGGGTGCCGACATGGGCCGCAGTTGCTTGGCCGCGATGGGGTGCAGCCAGTACTCGAGGTTGTTGGAACGCAGGTACGAGCCGTCGATGCGGAAGTTGATGATCTTCGACAGCTTGTTGAGCGAGAAGAGGTAGTCGGTCTCGCGGTTGAGCTCCTTCTGCAGGTCGATGATGTGCATGCGACCGAAGTTGACGCCCGTGCGCTCGCACAGGAAGATGTCGCGGCGCCCGTCGAAGGTGATGATGGTGCGCACGCCGTACTTGCGGAAGTTGTTGAGCAGAAACTTCTTGACGCGGCCTTGCGTGGGGCGCAGCTTCTTGAAGTTGTAGCGCAGGGCCCGCTCGTCGAGGCGAAAGTCTTCGAGGAAGGGGCGGCGACGGCCCGTGCGCATGTTGACCACTTCGCGCACGCGCTCGATCGTATGGCCCAGCTCATCGGTCTTCGACCACACGCTCACGTAGTCGATGTCGGTCTTGTTGATGAAGCTTTCGATGAAGATCTTTTTGGAATGGGGCTCAAAGACGAGCAGGGCTACTTCGGCAATGGCAAAAAAGTTCGGATAGCCCCCATAGATGTTCCCGTACTTCAGTTCGAGAATGGCAAAATTTCTGTCCACGTCCTTTTTCAGTTTGGGTGTGATGCGTTGATTTTTCGCAAAGGTTCAAAACCTCCCTGTCTTTTCGAACCGCCAAAATACACATTTTGCACTTTTTCAAGCGAAGACTGCTTGCCGGCAATTCGATGGGATTCCGCAAGGGCCGTCCGGCGTTTTTCAGGGCAATTGACGCCCCCGCAAAAATGGTTGAGCGTGACGACGTGACGCCGTGACGCGTAACACGTGACACGTGGCAAGGTGACGCCCCGATTCTCGTGGCAGGCTCCGATGCCAATCCGGACCGC
>CAYNYN010000391.1:0-3265 GCA_964401445.1 uncultured Saprospiraceae bacterium
GCAGTGCTTCCCCAACAACGATCCGCAGTCGCGTGAGGATCTGGGGTGCAACTGATGGAAAGAGGATCGGAATGGTTGAGACTCGCTATCCCGATGGGTCGGGACAGGCTGCTCGATGTTGATACGCCGCCCCGAAGATCGGGGCAGGCTCTGCGGCGGCGATGTTGAGACGCGGCTACGCCGCGATGTTGAGTGAATAAAAAAACGTTGCGTGACGTTGCGTCGTCGCGTCTTTGCGTGAGACGCTACCTCACGGTGTCACGAAAAGCATTCAACCTGAACCACCGGCGCCATAAACGACGAACGGGCATCACCCACGACAGGTTGATGCCCGTTATTCTTGTCGAGCGGCAGACGGGATTCGAACCCGCGACCCTCAGCTTGGGAAGCTGATGCTCTACCAACTGAGCTACTGCCGCATTCCGATTGCGCGGTGCGAAGTTAGGTGTCTTCCCGCATGAAAACAACCCTCGCCCCACGGAAAAGCAGTTGCTCGCGCGACGCGTGCCTTCGAGCGAGCGGGGCCGGCGCCGCACCTCGGGAACCGTCGACCCGCATACGCGCGGGTCACCTGCCCGCCTCGGCGCCCTTTCTCAACAGATGGGGGCTGTCCAGCAGCATCTGATTGGCGCCCAGGTCGAGGCACACGGCCCGCGGGAAGGTTTTGGCGAAAGCCGACTCGAAAAAGCGGCGGGTGGCTGCGCGATCCCGCTCCGTGACGGCGAGGCGATTGTACATCAGCACGCCGCCGGGGCGCAGCAGCGCGCGCAAGTCGGTGAGGAACGCTTCGGACTCGAACTGGGGCGGCACGGTATCGTCCACGAAGATGTCCATGGCGATGAGGTCGTAGGCGGGCTCGGGTGGCTGCATGGCCACCCACTGCAGGGCATCGGCGCAGATGACCTGCATGGGGGCGTCGAGCGACGAGAGGGTGTACTTGTGTGCAAGGTAGATGACCGACTCATCGCGTTCGACGGCGGTATAGCTGCCGCCAAAGTGGTACACCTGCTCGAGGAGCTGGGGCACACTGCCCAGGCCCAGCCCCAGCACGAGCACCTCGCGGCCGGGCAGTCGCTCGAGCGCCATTTGCCGAAAGGCCTCACGAAAATTGAGGTACAGGTCTTCAAAGGAATAGACGGCGTGGGCCGTGGAGAGCTGATAGCGGCCGCGCTTGAGGCTGACGTACAGGTGCGGGTTGAGGGGGCTGGGTGCACTCTCGATGTGCCACTCGAACAGGTGGCTGAGCCATATTTTCCACCAGGGCTGTCTCATGCGCCTTTTTCCCAGTGCCGGAAGCGGGCCGACTCTTCGAACACCTTCATGAGGATGAGGCGATCTTCGGGCGTGAGGGGCACCTTGCGCCTCGCCATGACGCGCTCGGCCGTGGCGATGGCCTTGTCGAAGCGGTAGGTGGACCAGCCCGCCGGCCCGCCCCAGGCAAACGAAGGCACGAAGTTGCGCGGATAGCCCGCACCGAAGATGTTGGCCGACACGCCTACTACGGTGCCCGTGTTGAACATGGTGTTGATGCCGCACTTGCTGTGGTCGCCCAGAAACAGGCCGCAGAACTGCTGGCCGGTACGCACGAAGCCTTCCTTCTCGTAGCTCCACAGCTTCACCTCGCCATAGTCGTTCTTGAGGTTGGAGCAGTTGGTGTCGGCACCGAGGTTGCACCACTCGCCGATGACCGAGTTGCCGAGGTAGCCGTCGTGGGCCTTGTTGGAGTAGCCGAAAAAGACGACGTTCTGCACCTCGCCGCCCACCTTGCACCAGGGGCCGATGGTGGTGCCGCCATACACCTTGGCGCCCATCTTGATCACGGCATGATCGCAGATGGCCAGACTGCCGCGCAGCAGCGCCCCTTCCATCACCTGTGCGTGGGCACCGATGTAGATGGGGCCATCGGTGGCGTTGAGGGTGGCGCCTTCCACCACGGCACCCTCCTCCACGAATACGGGCCCCTCGCCAATGACGGTATTGGAGGCGCTCAGCGGCTGCGAGCGGCGGCCATGCGTCAGCAGCTCGAAATCGAGGCGGATGGCGCGATCGTTGAGCAGGAAGATGTCCCACAGCTGGCGCACCTGCAGCAATTCCACCTCTTCGAGCTCGTAGCTCATCAGCTCTTCCACTTCTTCCTCTTCGAGCAGCTTGTCGAACTGCGCCTTGTCGATGCGGGCTGCCACCAGCTCGTCGGCATAGACGTAGGCTTCGTTGACGTCGAGGGCGCGGATGCGCTCCACCAGCTCGGGTGTAGGCAGGATGGCCCCGTTGATGATGTAGTTGTCCTCGGCCATCGAGATGGGGTACTTGTCGGACAGGTACTCCTCGGTGATGAACGAGGCGGTGCCGCCCAGGGCGCGTTCCCACTTCTCGCGAATGGTCAGGATGCCCAGGCGCAGCTCGGCCACGGGGCGCGTCCAGGTGAAAGGCAACAGGGCGGTGCGCACTTCCCCATCGAAGAGGATGATGTTTTCCATAACCAGTGATTCACAGTATCAGGTGTCGCTGTTTTCGAAAGCAATAATAAGACAAGTTGAAAGGATGTGCCGCCAGGGTGGCCCCACGTCGCACGAGGGCACCGCTTTCGGCCAAAAAGAAAAAGCCCTGACGCAAGGCTATCAGAGCTTTTCCCGTGACAGGCGCACGATCTGCGCTGTCAGTTCTCCTTGTCCTTCTTGGCGAAGCGCGTGTTGGCGAATTTCTTGTTGAACTTGTCGATACGACCGGCCGTGTCCACGAACTTCATCTTGCCGGTGAAGAAGGGATGCGAGCGGTTCGAGATCTCGAGCTTGATCAGCGGGTACTCGTTGCCATCTTCCCACACGATGGTTTCCTTGGTGGGGGCACAGCTACGACCCAGCCAGGCTTCGCCGCAAGAGAAATCCTTGAATACTACGACGCGGTAGTTTTGCGGATGGATGTCTTTTTTCATCGTTGCTGCAATTTTGAGTGGCCTGTCGGCAAAATACGCAATCACGTGCACCCGAAGTGCATCGTTTTCAAAACGGTGGGCAAAGGTAAGTGTTTTGCCAATTCCTGCAAACCCCTCTGCACAACAATTCCCGCGAACACGCCCGATCGCTTTTTTCTGCACGCGGCGCACGCAAAGGCGGGCTGCCTTTTATTGGGTTGAGCATGGTCCCCCCCTTAGGACAGACAGTGACAACTGTTAGTCTATCGTCCATCGTCTATGGTCCATCGTCAGGCGCGCCCCAACATTTTGTTTCAAAGATACCTACCTTGCGCCCAAAGCCATTTGCATGAA
>CAYNYN010000392.1:0-3264 GCA_964401445.1 uncultured Saprospiraceae bacterium
TCAGTCCTCGATTCCTCACCCCTCACACCACGATATTGATCATCCTTCCGGGCACGACGATCACCTTGCGCACCGGCTTGCCGTCGATCCATTTCTGGATGGCGTCGAGTGAGAGGGCGGCTTTTTCGAGCTCCTCTTTCGAGGCGTTGGCCGGCAGCTCGGCCACGGCCCGCTTCTTGCCGTTGATGCTGATGGGGTAGGTGATCGTGTCTTCGACGAGGTGCGCCTCGTTCAGCTCGGGCCAGGCCGCGTCGTTGATGGTCGTCTCGTGGCCGAGGCGGTGCCACAGCTCTTCGGTCATGTGGGGCGCGAAGGGGGCCATCAGCACCAGCATCGGCTCCAGCACGGCGCGCTTGTGGCAGTCGAGCTTGCGCAGGTCGTTGGCCGCCACCATGAAGGCGCTCACGCAGGTGTTGAACGCAAAGCGCTGGATGTCGTCGTTCACCTTCTTGATGCAGGTGTGCAGCACTTTCAGCTCCTCCTTCGTGGGCTCCTCGTCGGTCACCAGCCAGTTGCCTTTCTCGTCCTCGAACAGCTCCCAGAAGCGGCGCAGGAACTTGCTGACGCCGTCGATGCCCTTGGTGTCCCAGGGCTTCGACTGCTCGATGGGGCCGAGGAACATCTCGTACATGCGGAAGCAGTCGGCGCCGTAGCGGGCCACCACGTCGTCGGGGTTTACCACGTTGTGGTAGCGCTTCGACATCTTGCCCGTCTCGCTGTGCGTGTACAGGTGCATGTCGGTGGCGCCTTCCTTTTTGGGTGTGAACTGGCCCTTGTGGTAAATGCCCTCTTCGGCTTCGAAGATGGCGTCCTTGTACTCGGGCCGCCACTCGGTGAACTTCCTGATGCCCTCGAGGTCGAGGTACGAGTCGGGCGAGCCGTAGTTTTTCACGAACTCGATATAGACCGGTATGCGGGCCACCTGGTCGTGCAGGCCCCTTTCCTCCACCAGCCTGGCGCTGACGAATTTCGGGTAACCGTCTTCCTTTTCCTTGAGCAGGTACAGGAACTCGATCACACCCTGGATCATGCCCTGGTTGATGAGCTTGCGGAAAGGCTCTTTGGTGGGCACGTAGCCCAGGTCGTAGAGGAATTTGTGCCAGAAGCGGCTGTACATCAGGTGCCCCACGGCGTGCTCGGTGCCGCCGATGTAGACGTCCACGTCGCGCCAGTAGTTGAGCGCCTGGGGACTGGCGAAGGCCTCGTCGTTGTGCGGATCCATGTAGCGCAGGAAGTACCAGGACGAGCCGGCGAAGCCGGGCATGGTGTCCGTCTCGCGCTTCCAGCCGTTGGGCAGGTTGACCCAGTCGGTGGCGCGGGCCAGGGGCGAGCGGCCGTCGGCCGTGGGCTTGAAGTCGTCGAGCCAGGGCAGCTCTACGGGCAGCTCCTCTTCGGGCACGGCATGGGCTACGCCCTCCTCGTCATACACGATGGGGAAGGGCTCGCCCCAGTAGCGCTGGCGGCTGAAGATGGCGTCGCGCAGCTTGTAGTTGACCTTGCGCTTGCCGATGCCCATCTCCTCGATCTTCCGGATGATGGCCTCGATGGCGTCCTTGACTTCCATGCCGTCGAGGAAGCCCGAGTTGATCATCTTGCCCACCTTGTCCTCGATGCCCGCACCCGGGTACATGCTCTTGTCGATGATCTCGACGATGGGCAGGCCGAACTTCTCGGCGAAGCGGCGGTCGCGTTCGTCGTCGGCCGGCACGGCCATGATGGCGCCCGTGCCGTAGTCCTTCAGCACGTACTCGCTGATCCAGATGGGGATGCGCTCCTTGGTGAACGGGTTGATGGCGTAGGCCCCGGTGAAGGCGCCCGTCACGTCTTTCACCTCGGCCACGCGCTCGCGCTCGCTGCGGCGCTTCACGTATTCCAGATATCGCTCCACCTCTTCGCGCTGCTCCGGAGTGGTGATTTCGGGCACCAGGTCGTGCTCGGGTGCCAGCACCATGAAGGTGGCGCCGAAGATGGTGTCGGGGCGCGTGGTGTAGATCTCGATCTTCTTGTCCGAGTCGGCCACCTCGAAGAAGAGCTGGGCCCCTTCGCTGCGTCCGATCCAGTTGGCCTGCATGCGCTTCATGGCATCCGACCAGTCCAGCTCGTCCAGGTCGCGCAGCAGCCGCTCGGCATAGGCCGTGATGCGCAGCGACCACTGCAGCATGGCCTTGCGCTCCACCGGATGACCACCCCGTTCCGACACGCCGTCCTTCACCTCGTCGTTGGCCAGCACCGTGCCCAGCGCCGGGCACCAGTTCACGTAGGTCACCTTGCGGTAGGCCAGCCGGTAGTTCATCAGCACCTCGTCGCGCTCCCTGGCCGACATGGCCGCCCAGTCGGCTGCCGTGAAATGCAGCTCCTCGCTGCAGGCCGCGTCGAGGCCTTCCGTGCCGCGCTGCTCGAAGTGGGCGATCAGCGCCTCGATGGGTCGCGGACGGTCGGCGATGCGGTCGTACCAGTGCTTGAACAATTGCAGGAAGATCCACTGCGTCCACTTGTAATACTTCGGATCGCAGGTGATCACCTCGCGGCTCCAGTCGTAGCAGAAGCCGATATGGCGCAGTTGGGCGCGGTAGCGCTCGATGTTGCGTCGGGTCGATTCGGCCGGATGCACGCCTGTCTCGATGGCGTATTGCTCGGCCGGCAAACCGAAGGCGTCGAAGCCCATCGGGTGCAGCACGTTGTAGCCGTTCAGGCGCTTGTAACGCGCGAAAATGTCGCTGGCGATGTAGCCCAGCGGGTGCCCTACGTGCAGGCCTGCACCCGACGGGTAGGGAAACATGTCGAGCACGTAGTACTTCGGCTTGTCCGATTCGTTGGGCACGCGATACACCCCTTCTTCCTCCCAGCGTTGCTGCCACTTCGGTTCGATCTCGGCCGGATTGTAACCCATTGTCTGTGTGTTGTTTTGGTTCTGTTGGTTTTGCCTTTCGGCAAATGGCGCCTTTCGGCAAATGCCGACGCACCCGTTTTCGGGCTGCGAAATTAGCCATTTTGCCGCGAAAGCCATGCCTGCAAGGCAGGAGAGAAAAACCGTCACAGCGGAGGGGACGATATGCCTCTGCCCAAGTGGTGCGGGAAAGAAGGACATTCAGGGCTGATCCCGCAGGAAAAAGGCCGATACACCATGGACAAATGGAGGAATCGGGAAACCCACTGCTCCGGTCCACCCGATTTCTACAGCCCCGCTGGTACTCAGTGTGTACTCTGTGGTCCTCTGTGTAATAAAACTGCTACTATCATCCATTGCCCTCACCGCACCAGCAG
>CAYNYN010000393.1:0-3238 GCA_964401445.1 uncultured Saprospiraceae bacterium
CAACCGGAAAACCGAACATCAAACAGCCCCGATCATGCCCGAGCATGCACCAGACATAAGCGTCGTCGTACCCCTGTACAACGAGGAAGAATCACTGCCCGAGCTGGTCGAGTGGATCGAGCGGGTAATGGACACGCACGGCTTCAGCTACGAGATCATCCTCGTGGACGATGGCTCGAGCGACGGCTCTTGGCGCGTCATCCAGCGCCTTTCGGCAAACGACCCCCACATCCGCGCCATCCGCTTCCGGCGCAACTACGGCAAGTCGGCCGCCCTCAACGAAGGCTTCCGCGCCGCCCGTGGCCGCGTGGTCATCACCATGGACGCCGACCTGCAGGACAGCCCCGACGAGATCCCCGAGCTGTACCGCATGATCACCGAAGAGGGCTACGACCTGGTGTCGGGCTGGAAGAAGGTGCGGCACGACCCGCTGTCCAAGACCATCCCCTCGCGTTTCTTCAATGCCGTCACGCGTGCCATCAGCCACATCCCGCTGCACGACTTCAACTGCGGCCTCAAGGCCTACCGCCACGACGTGGTCAAGAGCATCGAGGTGTACGGCGAGATGCACCGCTACATCCCGCTGCTGGCCAAGTGGGCCGGTTTCAAGAACATCGGCGAGAAGGTGGTGGAGCACCGCCCGCGCAAGTACGGCACCACCAAGTTCGGTCTCGAGCGCTTCATCAACGGCTTTCTCGACCTGCTCACCATCACCTTCGTGGGCAAGTTCGGCAAGCGGCCCATGCACTTCTTCGGCACGCTCGGCATCCTGTTCTTCCTGCTCGGCTTCGCCATACTGACTTACCTCAGCATCGCCAAGCTGGTGTACGAGGAGTACGGCATTGCCGACCGCCCGCTGTTCTTCTTCGGCATCCTGACGCTGATCATCGGCACGCAGCTGTTCGTCACGGGCTTCCTGGCCGAGCTGGTCAGCCGCAGCGCCTCCAACCGCAACCACTACCTCATCAGCGAACGCATTGAACCCGACGCCTGATGCGCATCGCCATCATCAGTCCGGCCCACCCCTTGCGCGGCGGCATCGCCGCCTCCAGCGAGCGCCTGGCCCGCGAGCTGCAGGGCATGGGCCACCAGGTCGTCATCTTCTCGTTCAGCCTGCAGTATCCCGACATCCTCTTTCCGGGCAAGACGCAGTACACCGACGATCCGGCCCCTGCAGACCTGCACATCCGCACCGAGATCAACTCCGTCAACCCGCTCAACTGGGTGCGCACCGCCCTGCGCCTGCGTCGCTACCAGCCCGACCTGATCGTCAGCCGCTTCTGGCTGCCCTTCATGGGGCCCTCCGTCGGCACCATCCAGCGCCTGGCCGGCAAACGGGCCGTGCGCGTCGGCCTGATCGACAATGCCCTGCCCCACGAGTCGCGCCCCGGCGACCGACCCCTGACGCGCTGGTACCTCGGCAGCCTCGACGCCGCCCTCGTCATGTCGCAGGCCGTAGCCGACGACCTCGCACGGCTGGGCTTCCGCAAGCCCGTGGCCCGGGCGCCCCACCCCGTCTACGACAACTTCGGCGCGCCCGCCACGCGCGAGGAGGCCATCCAGTCCCTCGGCCTTTCGGCAAATGCCACCTGGCTGCTGTTCTTCGGCTTCATCCGGCCCTACAAGGGGCTCGACCTGGCCATAGAGGCGCTGGCATCGCCCCTGTTGCGCCAGCGCGAAGACCTCAGGCTGCTCGTCGCCGGCGAGAGCTACACCGACACGGCGCCCTGGCGCGACCTGGCCGAGCGCCTGGGCGTGGCCGACCGCATCGTCTGGCACGAGCAGTACATCCCCACCGAGCGGGTGCGTTACTACTTCGGCGCTGCCGACCTGGTGGTGCAGCCCTACAAGTCGGCCACCCAGAGCGGCATCACGCAGATCGCCTACCACTTCGGCAAGCCCATGGTGGTCACCCGCGTAGGCGGCCTGCCCGAGATGGTGCCCCACGAACGGGCAGGGCTGGTGGTGCCACCCACCGCCGAGGCCATCGCCGAAGCCATCGCCCGCTACCTCGACGACGAGCACCTGCGCCAACAGCTCGAAAAGGGCGTGCGCGAGGTGGCGCGCCAGTACACCTGGGCCCACCTGGCCGAGACGCTGCTCGCCCTCGCCTCCGCATCCCGCGACAAATCCTGATCTTTGCCCGCGCCGGCAGGCGCCATTTGCCGAAAGGCGAAAAATCCATCGATCCATGGCTCGCAAGAAACGCAAGCGCCCCGATCACAGCATCGCCGTCCGATCCGCCCTGATCGGCGGCTTCGTGCTGGCGGCACTCTTCGGCGGCATCGTCTGGATCGACGAGTGGGTGGTGGCCCTCACGCCGCGCTTCGCCGGCAACATCCAGGTGGCCCTGATGCTGCTGGTCACGTGGCTGGCCACGGGGGCCGTGGTGCGCACCGTCGTCTCGCTCGACAAGGCCACGCCCTGGTGGGCAGCCTGGCTGGCCGGCGCCACCGCGGTGGCCATCGGCGCCACGCTCTTCCTCGCGGCCATCCTGCTGTTTCCCTCGCTCGAGGTGCAAAGCCGCTGGCAAGACACGGCTGCCTGGGTGGGCGCCATGTGGGTGTTCTTCCTGGGGCTCGGACTGGTCTTTTCGCTCATGGCCGTCATCAACGCCCGCATACGCAACCGCACCCTTGGCAACATGCTCGAGATCGGGCTGCTGCTCGTCGTCATTTTTCTGATCCTCAAACTGGCCTGAAAAAGTGGAATCATTCATCAAGGAAACCCTGCAGGAGAGCATACGCACCAAGCAACGACTGCTCGAGGAGCCCGCGCTGCTCGCCGACATCGGCCGCGCCGCCGCGCTGATGATTGCTGCCTTTCGGCAAAAAGGCAAGGTGCTCTTCTGCGGCAATGGCGGTTCGGCCGCCGACGCCCAGCACCTCGCCGCCGAGCTGTCGGGGCGCTTCTACAAGGACCGGCCGCCGCTGTTTGCCGAAGCGCTGCACGTCAACACCTCCTACCTCACCGCCGTAGCCAACGACTACAGCTACGACGACGTCTTCGCCCGCGCCGTGGAGGCCATGGGCCGCCCGGGCGACGTGCTCGTGGGCATCAGCACCTCGGGCAACTCGCCCAACGTGCTGCGCGCCATCGAAAAAGCGCGCGCCCAGGGCATGCACACCGTCGGCCTCACGGGCCGCGACGGCGGCCGCATGCGCACGCTGTGCGACCTGTGCATCGTCGTGCCGCACCACGACACGCCCCGCATCCAGGAAGCACACATCACCATCGG
>CAYNYN010000394.1:0-1643 GCA_964401445.1 uncultured Saprospiraceae bacterium
TCAGCCATCCGCCACATCTCTTCGAGCAGCTCATAGCGGCGGCGCACCATGCGCGCATCGAGGCGGGCCAGCTTCCAGCCGAGGCGGCCGTCGCGCCAGCCCTGCTTGAGCACCAGCGTGCGGAAGATGCGGAAAGCCGGCCCCAGGTGCTTGCGCCACCACACGGGGCGCTGCCCCCGACGGAAGCGCTCTTCGGCCGACAGGCGGGCGTATTGCTCCATCTTCGCCAGGTAGTCGGCTTCGCTGCGGTAGCTGTAGTGCCACAGCTTGCCGTGCAGCCGCTCGACGCGGTAGTGGGCAGGCAGGTCGAGGTGCTCGTGCACGTATTCGCCCACCCAGCGCACCTCGTGGCGGTTGAACAGCCGCACCTTCCAGTCGGGATACCAGCCGCTGTGCCAGACCCAGCGTCCGCAAAAGTTGGCGAGCCTGTCGACGGCCCAGGCCGTGTCGGGCCGGGGCTGCCAGGCCTGCAGCGAGCGGGCCAGCTCGGGCGACACCACCTCGTCGGCATCGAGCGAGAGGACCCAGTCGTGGCGGGCGGCGTCGTTGCCCAGGTTCTTGGTGCGGGCATAGCCCAGCCACTCCGTCTCGATGACGCGGGCGCCCATGCTGCGGGCGATGTCCTGGGTGCCGTCGGTGCTGCCCGAATCGACGACCACGATGTCGTCGGTGAGGGCGCGCAGCGGCTCGAGCGTGCGCCCGATGTCGTGGGCCTCGTTCCTGGCGATGATGACGACGGAGAAGGGATGCATGGGCAGGCTTGTGATTGGGATGCGCACGGGCCGCGTGCGGCGCTATTCGATGACGTCGCCCCAGGCGACGAACCAGGGGTTGCGCAGGTTTTCCTTGTTGTAGCGCAGGGGCTGGCCGCTTTCGTACTCGAGCACCTTGCCGCCCGCCTCTTCGAGGATGATCTGCGCCGCGGCGGTATCCCACTCCATGGTGGGCGCCAGGCGCGGATAGACGTGCGCCTCGCCGCGCGCCACCATCAGAAACTTGAAGGCACTGCCCCGCGAGATGAGCTCCGGCGCTTCGAACTGCTCGACGAAGGCGCGCGTCTCGTCGTTGAGGTGCGAGCGCGAGCACACCACGCGCAGCCCTGCCTGGTCCTTGCGGAAACGCGGCGCCTGCAGCCGCATGGGTCCTTCGCCGGCATCCATCCAGGCGCCCTGGCCCGCAGCCGCCCAGTACAGCTCGTCGAGCACGGGCGCATACACCACGCCGAGCACCGACCGCCCCTCGTGCACCAGCGCCACGTTGATGGTAAACTCGCCATTGCGCTTGATGAACTCCTTGGTGCCGTCGAGCGGATCCACCAGCCAGCACCACTCCCACTGGCTACGCGTCGCCCACGGCACTTCCCTGTTCTCTTCCGAGATGATGGGTGCCTGAAAGTCGAGCTCGGCCAGCGCCGCACAGATCACCTTGTTGGCTTCCCTGTCGGCACGCGTCAGCGGCGAGGCGTCGCTTTTGGTTTCCACTTCCCAGTCGTCGGTGCCGTGGTAAATGTCGAGGATGACGCGACCGGCCGCTTTCATGGCGCGGTGCAGGGCGGGAAAGAGCAGATCGGTACGGAGGGCAGTTTCGGCCATGAGGTCGTTTTTTCCTTGCTTTCGCAAAAGCGCGTGGCAAAGGTACCCAGC
>CAYNYN010000394.1:1743-3215 GCA_964401445.1 uncultured Saprospiraceae bacterium
AAGGAAGCAATTTTGCGAAAGCCCTCCAAAACCAATGCCCATGCGAAGCAGTGCCCTGCTCCTGCTTGTCCTCCTTACCGGCCTTTTCGCGCAAGCGCAGACGGTCACCATCTCCGACGAGGTCGTGGTCAAGAGCGATGGCATGTATGCCTTGCTGGGCGAGCTGCAGGGCAACGTGCTGGTGCTGGCCGAGAAGTCGAACCATTACGAGGTTGCGTGCTTCGACAAGGCGATGGTCCCGCGCTGGACGCGCGAGCTGGAGCTCGACAAGCGCCGGCCCAAGATCATCGAAGTGTTTGCCCACCCTGCGTGGTTTGCCGTGCTGTACCAGCACCGCGCCGAAGGCAGCACCCGCCTGAAGATGCACAAGTACAGCCCGGGCGCCCTGCTCATCGACTCGCTGACCGTGTATGACCTGGGCAACACGCTGGTGTCGCCCTTCTACGAGACGGCTTTCTCGCAGGACAAGCAAACGGTGCTGGTGTACTGGTTCGACCAGATCACGCGCTTCTACGCCTTCGCCGTGCGCCTCACCGACATGAAGGTGCTGTGGCAGACGGAGATGGCGCTCGACGACATCCTGCCGGGCCGCGACTTCCGGCAGGCCCTCATCACCAACGACGGCCGCATGTTCGCCGTGTTCGACCTGAAAAACCGCAAGCCCTTCCTGCCCGAGCACCACCTGCGCATCTTCACCATGCGCGAAGGGCAGGAGCAGCCCGCCTTGCTGCGCGTACCCCTGCCCGACATGCTCGACTACGACGTGCTGTTCGACTACGACCACGTCAACGAGCGGCTGGTGGCCGGCGGCCTGTACAGCGACGGCAACGTGAGTCGGGCCGAGGGCATCTTCATGCTCACCATCGACCCGGAAGACCCCTCGCACATCTTGCTGGCACGCGACCCCTTCGACGAGGTGTTCATCTCACAGATCCTCGAAAAGCCGAAGAACAAGAAAGAGTTCGTGACCGACATCGAGGTGCGCGACCTGGTGCTGCGGCGCGACGGCGGCCTGCTCGTCCTCGTGGAGCAGTACAAGGAGTTCCGCCGCTACTCCTCCAACTCGATCGTGGCGGCCTATGCCAGCGGCTACCGCAACATCACCGACTACTACTTCGACAACCTCGTCGTGCAGTCGTTCCATCCCGACGGCCAGCGCCACTGGCGCACCGTGCTGTACAAGAAACAGTACTCGCAGGACGACTTCGGCGTGTACTCGTCCTATTTCCTGATGAAAACGCCGCTGGCCCTGCGCCTCATCTTCAACGACGAAATCAAGTACGGCACGACGGTGAGCGAGTACATCCTGCGGCCCGACGGCACGTACGACCGCAACAGCGTGATGAGCACCGAAGGGCTCGACCTGAAGATCCGCTTCCGCGATGCCATGCAGACGGCCGCCAACGCGCTCATCGCCCCCAGCGAGCGCCGCAACCGCATCCGGCTGGTGCGGATCGAGTGGTGAGGGAGAG
>CAYNYN010000395.1:0-3171 GCA_964401445.1 uncultured Saprospiraceae bacterium
CAAACGAAATGCAAAAGGGAATGAAGGGGCTGCTGCCTTCACTCCGCCTGCACGCGATGCGGATGGGTGTAGAGGTTGCAGGAGTGGGCCCGCAGGAAGGCGGCGGCAGTGATGCCCGTGTCGGCCGCCAGCTCGAGCGCCAGCGAGGTGGGTGCCCCGATGGCGGCCACGAGCGGCAGGCCGGCCATGGCCGCTTTTTGCATCAGCTCGAAGCCCAGGCGCCCGCTCAGCACCAGCCCATAGTCGTGCAGAGGCAGGGCCCCCCGCCGGAAGGCTGCCCCGATGAGCTTGTCGAGGGCATTGTGGCGCCCCACGTCTTCGTACACTTCAAAGATCCTCCCCCGGGCATCGAACAAGGCCGCGGCGTGCAGGCCACCCGTGGCCTGGAAGACGTGCTGCTGCTCGGCCAGGCGCTCGGGCAGGCGGCACAGCACCGCGCGCTCGATGTGGAAAGCCGAGGGCGGCACGGTGCAGGGGCGCGCCATGGCCACCGCCTCGATGGACGCCTTGCCGCAGATGCCACAGCTCGAAGTCGTGTAAAAATTGCGATTGAGGCGGGCCGGGTCGAAGGTGACTTCGGGCTTCAGCGCCACCTCCACCACGTGCTCGCGGTGCAGGCGCGACAGGCCGGGCCCCACGCTTTCCACCTGGTCGGGATGGGTGATGATGCCTTCGGAAAACAGGAAGCCCAGGGCCAGCAGCTCGTCGTGGCCGGGGGTGCGCATCGTGACGGCTACGCGCCGCGTCAGGCGGCGGGGTTCACGACCAAACGTCAGGCGTATCTCGAGGGGCTCTTCCACCACCACCCGATCCGTTTCGTCGCGCCAGCCGTCGGGCTGCATGCGGCGTACCGTCCAACTCTTTGCATGCTCTTTCATGCCGGCGTGTATTGGCATGGGCAAGGTAGGACTTTATCGCACCAGACGAAAGCGCCGCACCGGCCAGCCGTCGGCGCGGATGAGCAGATAGTACCTTCCGGCGGGCAGCTCGTGCAGGTCGATCGTGGTCAGGTGCTTCCCGGAAGGGTAGGCGCCCAGCGGCAGACGCATCACGGCCTGGCCCGGCGCTTCGAGCACCCATACCTGCACCATGCCGGCGGGCTCGTCGAGCACGAACGCCACCTGCACGCGCCCCTCGGCGTCGGCCATGAGCTTGGGATGCTGCTCCCATGCCGCTGCCGACTGCGATTGCAGGGGCAGCGCTTCTTCTTTCCCGCCCGGCAGGCGACGGCGCAGGCGGTACAACACCTGCTGCCCCTGCTCGAGGCGGTTGACCACCTCGAGATCGCGCACCTCGTAGGCGTGGGCGCGGCGCCCATCGGCGGGCGGCTCCGTGGCTTCGATGATCATCCACGAGGTGCCGCCGTCGAGCGAGCGCTCGAGGAAGTAGCGCAGGCCGGGCGGCTCGTTGCGTGCCACCCACGTGACCACCACCTCGCGGCCGGCGCGCGTGGCCGCAAACTCGGACACCTCGAAGCGGGCCGGCGGCCGGCGGGCAGCCACGGCCTCCGGGGCCGGACGCAACACCGGCTGGCCCGGCGGGCCGGGTGCCGGGGTGAGCACCACCACCTCGTCGCCATCGGGGGCCCACAGGCTCAGACCGAAGGGCACCGAAAAGCGATCGTGCGGCGGCACCTCGGCCACGGCCTCGGCACCGTCCACGCGCACGGTGCGCACCTCGATGCGCTGGGCATCCACGAAGATCCACTTGAACTGGTTGAAGCTGCCACTGGCGCGCGTCCAGGGCTTGTCGTCATCGTTGGCGCGCAGAGGCGCCCCCCACCCGCCTTCGCCGACGTACACGGTGCCCCAGGTGTCGTCGCGCACGAAGCCCTCGTAGGCGCGCGGACCCTGTGAGGGGCGCACCGGCCAGGTGAGCTTGACCACGTGGGCATCCGACTCGCACACCAGCCGCACGCCATGCCGGTAAAAGAGCTCGGCCCACTGCACGTACTGGTCGTTGTTTTCGGGTTTGCGGCGCTGGTGGGGCCGCATGGGGAAGTGATACTGCGCGATTTTCCAGCGCACGTGCGCATGCGCCCTGAGGTCGCGCTCGAGCCAGGCCCTTTGCGCGCCGCCGGCAGGGACGAGCGAGTTGAGCGTGTAGATGCGCAGCAGATCGCCGCCCAGCGAGAGGGCGTACCAGGCATCCGGGTTTTTCAGATCGAAGAGGTTGACAAGCACCTCGTTGGTCATCTCGTGGTTGCCGCGGGCCACGAGCACGGGCGGCATGTAGCCGTCGCTGGCGCGCACCAGCTGCCAGTCGTCGAGCCACTCCTGCCACTCGCTGTCGGTGTCGCCACCCGTCATGTCGCCGCCGAAAAGGATGCAGTCGGGGCGCAGCTTGCCGGCCAGCAGATTGGCAGCGCGCCGTGCCGCTCGGTTGTTGCGCGAGTCGCCACCTGCCACGAGCGACAGGCGCAGGTCGGGGTGGTCGGGCGCCGTGCGGAAATACATGCGCGGACTCACCCCCTCGCTGTCCTCGATCACGAAGTAGTACACCGTGTTGGGTTGCAGGCCGGTGAGCCGCACGAAATGGTTGTGCATGCCCTTGGCCCATACGACGCGGTCCGGCATTTTCGCGAAAGCGTAGGCATCGGCCTGCATGCCGTGATCCACCACGTCGTAGCGCACCACGGGCCGGCTGCCACTCACCTGGTTCCAGCCGATGACCATGGTCGTGGCCGGGTCCTCGCGCCACATCAGGCGGTACTTGTCCGTTTTGGCGAAAGCCGGAGCAATCCACACAAAGGCCACCGCCCAGAGGGGCAGCAACCAGCGCAAGAAAAGCGAGCGTATGGATCGGCTGTGGCTCATGGGGATGCCATCGTTTGGTTGTGGTTCGAGGGTGTGGGCACGAAGACCTGACGACGACGCCCGGTGCTGACTCGGGGAAATTCCCCCGTTCATTTCCACCTCTTTTGGACGCCGTAGCACGGCCACTGCAAAGAACATACAAAACGTGGATCAAACTCTGCCCAAGGGGCATTTATTGTACCTTTGCGCGCGTAGTCAGGGCCGCCCTTCGGGCAACCCGCATCCGTGGCCTCCTGTTCGTCCGCTTGCGCAAAAAGCAGAAGTATGCCCCAAACAAAGTGGTTTGGGAAAAACCGACATCGAGGGGCGAGTGGGTAGTCCCGAGCATTTCCAAAGAGGATTTGAAGAAGCGAGG
>CAYNYN010000396.1:0-3150 GCA_964401445.1 uncultured Saprospiraceae bacterium
TTCGGGGCCGAAGACGTGCCCGCCGATGCAGTCACGGTCACCTTCGAGATCGAAGGCATGACGTGCAACCACTGCGCCATGAACATCCGCAACCGCTTCGAGGGGGTGGAGGGCATATACAAGGCCGAGGTTTCGTTTCCGGAAGGGAAGGGCACCTTCGTCTATGACCCTGCCCGGGTGACGCCCGAGCAGATCGTGGCCATCATCGAAGACGGCGGCAGCTACAAGGTGCGCCGCTGATGGGCGGGGCTGCACAGCGCGATGGCGCCCTGCGGCTGCAGGCCTGGGTGCTGGCCGGCGGCGTGGTGCTGCTGGGCGTCAAGTTTTTTGCCTGGTGGCAAACCAACTCGAACGCCATCCTGGCCGATGCGCTCGAGAGCATCGTCAACGTGGTGGCGGGTGCCTTTGCGTTGTTCAGCCTCTACACGGCGGCGCGACCGCGCGACCGCAATCACCCCTATGGCCATGGCAAGGTCGAGTTCATCGCTGCCGGACTGGAAGGGGCGCTCATCGCCGGTGCCGGCCTGGGCATGATCGGCAAGGGCCTCTACAACTTCTTCGACCCGCAGCCGCTGGCCCACCTCGACCTGGGCCTGGTGCTGAGCGCCGGTGCCGGCCTGGCCAACTTCGGCATGGGCAAGGCGCTGGAGCGCTACGGCCGCCGCCACCACAGCCTCACCCTCGTGGCCGACGGCAAGCACCTGCAGAGCGATGCCTGGTCGTCGGCGGGGCTGGTGCTGGGCCTGCTGCTCATCCGCCTCACGGGCGCCGCCTGGATCGACAACCTGGTGGCCGTCTTTTTCGGGCTGTGGATCCTCTTCACCGGCTATCGCCTGCTGCGCACCTCGGCCGCCGGCATCATGGACGAGGCCGACGAAGCGCTCATCGCCGACATCCTCGGCACGCTGGAGGCGCGCCGCCGCCCCGAATGGGTGGACGTGCACAACTTCCGCATCATCAAGTACGGCGCGGCCCTCCACGTCGATTGCCACCTGACGCTGCCCTGGTACTTCACGCTGCGCCAGGCCCATGCCGAGGTCAAGGCCTTCGAGCGGGCCGTGGCCGACTGCTGCAGCCAGCCCGTCGAGCTGTTCATCCATGCCGACCCGTGCGAGCCGCCGCGCGCGTGCCGCATTTGCCGAAAGGCAGACTGCGAAAAACGCCAGGCCCCCTTCATCGCTGCGCCGGCATGGACGCTCGAGGTCGTCCTCAGCCGAGGACCGCACTGGCGCGACCAGCCCACCGACTGAGTGTCCGGGGGCAGGCGCCTCACCGGCCCGGCAGCGCGATGTCGGGATCGAGGGCGCGGGCGCGCCGGTACCAGGCCTCGGCCTCGCGCAGCTCACCGGCGCGGGCGGCCAGCAGCCCCAGATTGACGCAGCTCACCGGCCGGTCCGGATACTCGGCCAGCACCTTCAGGAAGGTGTTTTTCGCTTCCGCAAAACGGCGGGCGTTCATCTGCGCCACGCCCAGCTTTTCCAGAAAATCGAGATGGAGCGGCATCAGCTCGACGGCGCGCCCCAGCCAGGCCAGGGCCAGGTGCGACACTCCGAGCTTCGAGGCTGCTTCGCCCAGCCGGTAGGCCGTCCAGGCGTCGCCTACGTCTTCGGGGCGGAGGCGTTTGGCGTAAGCCAGCAGGCCCTGCCAGTCGGCGCGGTTGAACAGCAGGTGGATATGCACGTCGGTGTACAGGGGTGCGCCGGCGTCGGCGCGGGCCAGGTACCAGGCGGCCGAGTCGAGGGCGAAGGGCGCAGGCAGGTACTTGTCGTAGAGGGCCAGGAAGGCGCGGGCCCGGTCGAGCGGGGTGGCACGTCCGCGCGTCAGCAGCTTCAGCTCCTGAAAGCCCTTGCCTGTCGTCGGGCTTTCGCCAAACAGGTGGCGGCGGGCGGTGGCCCGACCGATGCGGTGGTCGGTGATGCGCACGTGCGGGATGTCGGTGGTGCCCGAGGCGGGCATGTGGCAGCGCACGCAGTCGCCCTCGGCGGCGCGCAGCGCGTCGGCTGGCGCCGTGCACACCTGGTCGGGCGGGCCCGGGTGGCATTTGCGGCAAGCGGCATTGAAGCGGCTGCGGGGCGTGGCGCGCACGCTGAGGTGGGGGTTGTGGCAGCTCAGGCAGGTCAGCTCGTCGCTTTCGCGAAAACAGGCGCTCTGCCGCAGGCGGTCGGCCTGCGAGGCCATGATGAAGCGGGCGTCGCTGTCGGCATAGCGCGGCAGCCACACCTGCATGACCGAGTCGAGGGCCATGCCCGGCCGGAAGTCGTAGAACGTCTTGCCGGGGCGCAGCACGGCGATGCCCTGCAGGTGGCAGCGCTGGCACAGGTCGAGCTGCAGCGCTCGCGGCAGGCGCCGCGGGTTGACGATGCTGAGGTCGGCCGTGCGGCTGGTGTCGACCACGATGCCGGCCAGCTTCTCCTCGACGTGGAGGGAGCCGGGGCCGTGGCAGCGCTCGCACTCGATGCCCAGCGGCATGCGCGCGTACTTGTTGACCGAGCCGGGCACCTGCTCGGGCAGGTGGTTGTGGCAGGTGACGCACTCGGCGCCGATCCAGCGGCCGAAGCGCGGGTTGCCCCAGTCGGCAAAGCCGGGCGCCAGGTCCCACCGCCGCTCCTGCACGTACCACGTGACGGGCGCCTGGTACAGGTAGCCGTTGCGCATGATGAGGTGCGAGTTGGTGTGCTGGCCCGAGCCCACCACGTAGTCGATGCGTTCGAGGCGGCGGTGCGTGGTGTCGGCACCCGCGAGCCGGTACTCGAGCACGTACATCGCGCTGTCGCGCAAAAAGGGGTGATACCACAGATTGCGCACAGAGTCATAGACCACGGCGTGCGCGTCGAAGACGGCCTTGCTGTGCTGCGGCGCCCGCCCCCACGACTGGCCCATGCCCGTGTGCACGAAGCTGGCGTGCTGGTCGGGATGGCACGAGCGGCACACCTCCATGCCCACGTAGCGCGCCTCGGGGCCGAGGTTGCGGAAGGCGGGGGCGGCCGGCGCGTCGGTCTGACAGCGGCCCAGCATCAGCAGGGCTGCCGGCACGAGGACGAAAAGCAGGCGTCTGGCGATGGTGGCTGGTGATGGCACGGCGCGAAGGGCTGTGAAAAAAAGCTGCGGCAGGGCGCTTGCGCCGCCCCTGCGGCTACAAGTATACTCGTT
>CAYNYN010000397.1:0-1463 GCA_964401445.1 uncultured Saprospiraceae bacterium
GTACCTTCGCCCCATGAAGCGCGAGTTCGTCATCAGTGTGGCGCTGACCATCGCGGCCAACGTGCTGGTCAAGCCGTTCTACATCTTCGGCATCGACCGCACGGTACAGAACCGCACGGGGCCCGAGGAATATGGCCTGTACTTCGCGCTGCTCAGCTTCACCTTGCTGTTTCAGGTGGTCAACGACTTCGGCATACACCTGTACCAGAGCCGCAACATGGCGCGGCACCCGCACCTGCTGGGCAAGCTGCTGCCCGGCACCTTGCTGCTCAAGGGGCTGCTGGCCGCCGTGTTCATCGTCCTGGTCACGCTGGCGGCCTGGCTGGCCGGCTATCGGGGCATGGCGTGGCAGCTGCTGGGCTGGCTCATCGCCGTGCAGATCCTCAACTCGCTGCTGCAGTACCTGCGCTTCACGGTGACGGGCCTGGGCTACTACCGGCTCGACGGCTTGCTGTCGGTGATAGACCGGCTGGTGCTCATCGCGCTGGTGGGCAGCATGTTGTGGTTGTTGCCTTTCGGCAAACACTTCCGCGTGTTGTGGCTGGTGCAGGCCCAGGTGGTGTCGCTGAGCGTGGCCGTGGCGGTGGTGGCCGCCATCGTGTGGCGTCATTTGCCGAAAGGCGGACTGCGCGTGCGGGCGGCGCTGGTGCGCGTGGTGCTGCGCCAGAGCGCGCCCTTTGCGCTGGCCGTCTTCCTGATGACGGCCTACACGCGCCTCGATGCCGTGATGCTGGAGCGGCTGCTGCCCGCGGGCGACTACGCGGCGGGCGTCTATGCGTCGGCCTACCGCCTGCTGGATGCAGCCAACATGGCGGGGGCGCTCTTTGCCGGCCTGCTGCTGCCCATGTTTTCGGCCATGATGGGACGGGGCGAGTCGGTGCGGGCGCTGGCCGACCTGGCCTTCCGCCTGCTGATGGGCGTGGCCGTGACGACGGCCGTGCTCTGCACCCTGTTCCGGCACGAGCTGATGCACCTGCTCTACACCCATGCCACGCCCGAATGGGGGCAGGTGCTGGGCTGGCTCATCTGGAGCTTCGTGGCCACGGGCGGCATGTACATCTACGGCACGGTGCTCACGGCTGCCGGCAGGCTCGGCTCGATCAACAGGCTGTTTGCACTCAGCATCGCGCTGAATTTTCTGGCCAATCTGCTGCTCATCCCCCCCTTTGGCGCCGTGGGGGCCGCCGTGGCCACCGTGGGCACCCAGGCTTTCGTGTGGGTGGGAGAGATGTGGCTGGCGCAGCGCCTCGAAGGCAGCGGCCCCGTGCCGGCCACGCTGATGCGCCTGCCTGTCCTGGCACTGCTGCTCGCCGGCACGGGCATGGCTGCTTCGTTCTTCGCGTCCTCCTGGCTCGTGTCCTTCCTGCTCACCGCCCTCGCCGCACCGCTCTGGGCGGCCCTGCTCGGGCTGTGGCATCCCGCCCTTTTGCGCAAGCTGGCAAGCATACGGGCAAACGGCAGGC
>CAYNYN010000397.1:1563-3140 GCA_964401445.1 uncultured Saprospiraceae bacterium
TCACTCCTCTCGCCGTCTCTCTTTCTCTCTGTCACTCTGGCTCTCCATCACCATCACCCCCACGCCAAACCGATGCCGAGGTAGGCCAGGGCCGTGATGCCGCCGGCGAGCAGGGCATAGGGCAGCTGGGTGCGCACGTGGTCGATGTGGTCGCAGGCCGAGGCCATGGACGACAGGATGGTGGTGTCGGAGATGGGCGAGCAGTGGTCGCCGAAGACGCCGCCGCCCATCACGGCGGCGATGGCCATGTACACGTTGGCGTCGAGCTGGCGGGCCATGGGTATGGCGATGGCCATCATGATGGCGAAGGTGCCCCACGAGGTGCCCGTCGAGAAGGCGATGAAGCTGCTGACGACGAACAGGATGAAGGGCACCAGCTTGGGCGACAGCCAGGCTTCGGCTACCGAGGCCACCCAGGGCCCCGTGCCCAGCGCCTTGCACACGGCGCTGATGGCGAAGGCCAGCATCATGAGCAGGGCCAGCGGCATGAGGCCCGAGATGCCCTTGAGCGTCAGCTCCGTCATTTCGCGGAAGCGCATGATGCCCTGCACGCGGTACAGCAGCATGCTGAACAGCAGCGACCCCAGCACGGCGATGAGTACGGCGGTGGAGCCGGAGCCCTGCCCGAGGGCGAAGAGCACCTGCTCGAGCCAGGAGGCGTCGGGGCGCTCGGCCACGGCCGTTTCCCAGCCCGTCACGGCCAGCATGACGGGCATCAGCCCCACCATGACGGCGATGGGCAGGATCATGTTGCGGGCGCGGGGCACCACCCCCTCCTTGACCGGCACCTCGGTCAGCTCCTCCGACACCATGGGTGTGGCGTCGTCGGGCAGCAGCTTGCCCTGCTCGCGCACGCGCCGCTCGGCGGC
Source organism: uncultured Saprospiraceae bacterium (assembly GCA_964401445.1). GTDB lineage: Bacteria > Bacteroidota > Bacteroidia > Chitinophagales > Saprospiraceae > WFYJ01. Next base: position 2,433 of record CAYNYN010000397.1, read on the forward strand.
GCGCATGGGGCCGATGTCCTTGCCCCACAGGATGAAGAGGGCCACCAGCCCCAGGGCCAGCATGGGGTAGAAGTTCCAGGGCATGGCCCGGAACATGGTGGCGAAGGGATGCGCGAAGTCGGCAGCCAGCAGGCCCATGATGAAGGCGCCCCACCCGTTGAAGGGGATGAGGATGGACGAGGGTGCCGAGCTGCTGTCGGCGATCCACGCCAGCTTCTCGCGCGAGATGCCCAGCCGGTCGAAGATGGGGCGGTACAGGGTGCCCACCGTCAGCACCGAGATGCTCGACTCGACGAAGATGAGCAGGCCGGTGAGCCAGGCCAGCAGCTGCACCACGACGCGGTTGCGGCCGGCCTGCTGCCGCTCGAAGTGGGCCAGCAGCCGGTTGACCTTGCGGATGAACCCCTCGACGCCGCCCGACCGCTGGATGAAGATGATGAGGCCGCCGACGAGCGCACAAAACATGATGGTGCGCGTGTTGCCGGCATCGGCGAAGACCTCGACCAGCGCCTCCACCGTGCGGAAGGTGCCGCGCCACAGGTGGCCGCCCTCGATGACGAGCCAGCCCAGCCAGATGCCCAGCAGCAGCGAGACGTGTACCTGCCTGGTGCGTATGGCCAGCACGATGGCTACCAGTGGCGGCAGCAGCGAGAGGATGCCGTAGTCGGTCATGGTGGATGCGCTTTGGTACAGGCAGCCAAGATAGAG
>CAYNYN010000398.1:0-3129 GCA_964401445.1 uncultured Saprospiraceae bacterium
GTCCATAGTCAAACAACAAAGATAGGCCGCAAACGGATGCAGGTCAAGGGCCTTCAGGCTGCTCACTGCCGCTGGAGCTTGCGTGCCGTGCGTTCCACCTGCTTCCACACGCGCAGCAGGTTTTCGCCGCAGATTTTCTTGATGTCGCGTTTGCTGTAGCCGCGGCGCAGCAGCTCGTAGATGAGGTTGGGATAGGCCGAGACGTCCTTCAGCCCTGTGGGCAGCGAGTCGCCTACCCCGTCGAAGTCGGAACCGAAGCCCACGTGATCGACGCCCACGAGTTGCACCACGTGATCGATGTGGTCGGCCACGCGCGCCACGTCGGCGAAGAGCTCGTCGCGGTGGGCATCCATGTACGCTTCGATGATGGGTTTGGCTTCGTCGCTGCGCCAGTCGAGGCCGAGCGAGTCGAGCTGCCGCCCCAGCTCGGCGCGCATCTGGTCGCGCTTGCGGGCCACCTCGCCGTCGAGGAAGGTAGAGCCGAAGTTGATCATAATGACGCCGCCGTTGTCGGCCAGCGCGCGGATCATGTCGTCGTTCATGTTGCGCTCGAAGCCTGGCGTGAACGCCCGGCAGGACGAGTGCGAAGCGATGCAGGGCGCTTTCGAGATCTCCATCACCTGCCAGAAAGTGCTGTCCGACACGTGCGAGATGTCGACCATGATGCCCACGCGGTTCATCTCGGCCACCACCTTGCGTCCGAAGGGGCTGAGCCCGTTCCAGGTGCGCGTGGTGTCATAGCTCGAGTCGCAGATGAGGTTGTCCTTGGCGTGGGTCAGCGTGATGTAGCGGATGCCGCGCCGGTGGAAATACGCCACGTTGGCCAGGTCGTCCTCGATGCCCGAGCCGTTCTCCATGCCCATGGGCAGCGAGATGAGGCCCTTCCGGAAGTTGCGGCGCACGTCGGCCGGGCTGTATGCCAGGGCAAACTTGTCGGGATGGGCCTGCACGATGCCTTCCACCATCTGGATCAGCGAGTCGGCCAGCCGCTTCGAGGCGCCCGGCTCTTCCTGCAGACGCGAGGGCAGATAGATGGACATGAACGGCGCATCGAGCCCGCCCTTTTTGGCACGCACATAATCGAAATCGCCGTCGTCGGTCTGCACGGGGATGCCCAGGTACTCGCGTTCCAGCCGGAAGTTGCGCACCTTTAGTCGGTAGGGCAGGTCCACGTGCCCGTCCACGATGATGTACTTGTGCGCCAGCTCGTCGGCCAGCGCGCGCAGTTCGGCTTCACTCATGCGGTCGGCATTTTGGCTGTAGCCAAAGGAGGCGCAAAAGCCACACAGCACTACGAGGGTAAACAGCTTTTTCATGGATGGTCGGGTTTTTTATTGAAAGGTTACGCATTCTTGCCTCACGCAATGACGCAACGGAACGCAACGCTTATTTCACTCGGCTCATTTATTGTTACACAGAGTCTCACAGAGTACACACAGAGAGCCACCGAGCTTTTTGGTGAAATCGGTACCCGGCTCCTCGCGCAACGCGCTCTTCACTCTTCACTCCTCTCTCCTTCTCTCCTCTCTCTCTGTCACTCTGTCTCTCCTTCTCTCAGTCTCTCCGTCACATCCAGTCTCTCCCACACCTCCGGCCCCGTGAAGTGCAGCGTCTGGAAGCCCATCTGCTGCGCCGCCTCGATGTTGCGCAGGTTGTCGTCGATGAAGAGGCTGCGCTGCGGATCGATGCGGTAGCGCTCGATGAGGCGGCGGTAGATTTCGGGGAAGGGCTTGCGCGTGCCTTCCTCGCCGCTCACCACGATGCCCTCGAACCAGTCGAGGAAGTCGAAGCGGCGACGCGCCACCGGAAAGGTCTCGGCCGTCCAGTTGGTCAGGGCCAGCAGGCGCAGGTCGTTTCTTTCTTTCAGCTTGCGCAAAAACGCCACCGACGGCTCGATGGCGCCCCCCAGCATCTCTTCCCAGCGGTCGTAGTAGGCACGGATGTAGGGCTCCCAGTCGGGAAATTGCCGCACCAGCAGCTCGGTGCCTTCGGCCAGCGGGCGCCCCGCGTCCTGCTCCTCGTTCCACTCGGGCGTGCACACGTGCGTCAGAAACCAGCGCATGCGTTGCGGATCGTCGAACAGTTTGCGGAAAAGGTATTCGGGGTTCCAGTCGATCAGCACGCCGCCGAGGTCAAAGACCACGGCATCGATTGGGGATTGGTCAGACATAGCTCATTCATTCGGGTGATCAGGCCTGCCAAGGTAGGACTTCCCGACGGCATTGCCATGCCAGCGAAAATTCGCTAAACCATTTCCACCTCTACCCCTTTTTGCCTATGTTTGCACACCCTTCGGGCCTGGCTTGCTGGCGATCGCCGGCCGCACGGATGTGCGCATTTTGGCTGGCAGCCAAAACGAGGCCCGCAACGAAACCTGTCCAATTTTTTCAACTCAAAGAACTGACCGATGAAGCTTCTGGTATGCATCAGCAAGACACCGGACACGGAAGCCAGGATCCAGCTGGCTGCCGACGGCAAAAGCCTCGACACCTCGGGCATGAAGTACATCATGAACCCCTACGACGAGTGGTATGCCCTGGTGCGTGCGCTCGAGCTGGTGGAAGCCCATGGCGGCACCGTGACCGTCGTCAACGTCGGCCCTGCCGACAACGACCAGATCATCCGCAAGGCCCTGGCCATTGGCGCCAATGATGCCGTGCGCATCGACGCTGAGCCCACCAGCGCCTGGTTCGTCGCCCATCAGATTGCGGCTTTCGCCAAAGACGGCGGCTACGACATCATCTTCTGCGGCAAGGAGACCATCGACTACAACGGCTCGGAAGTGCCGGCCATGCTGGCCGAGCTGCTCGACCTGCCCTTCGTGGCCTGGGCCAGCAAGCTCGACATGGAAGGCGACACGGCCACCATCCAGCGCGACATCGAGGGCGGCGTCGAGATCGTGAAGGTCCAGACGCCCTTCGTGGTGAGCGCCGCCAAGGGCATGGCCGAGCAGCGCATCCCCAACATGCGCGGCATCATGATGGCCAAGCGCAAGCCGCTCAAGGTCGTCGAGCCCGTACCGGTCGATGACCCCGTCGCCATCGTGCAATACGCCATGCCGCCGGCCAAGAAAGGCGTCAAGCTCATCGATCCCGAAAACATGGACGAGCTGGTACGCCTGCTTCACGA
>CAYNYN010000399.1:0-1263 GCA_964401445.1 uncultured Saprospiraceae bacterium
TCGGGCTGCGGTGTCGGCTGGCGGGCTGCTGAGCAATGCTGCTTCGCGTAAATTGGGCGGCGCTTTCCTCACCCAAATCCGCGTCCAATGAAAAGCATCGCCGTCCGGTTCGAAAATTTCGAAGGACACACGCTCTCGGCCCGCCTCGAGCTGCCCGTCAACCGCAAGCCGCACACCTGGGCCATCTTCGCCCATTGCTTCACCTGCAGCAAGGACCTCAAGGCCGTGCGCTACATCAGCCGCGGCCTGACCAACGAGGGCGTGGCCGTGCTGCGCTTCGACTTCACGGGGCTGGGCCAGAGCGAGGGCGACTTCTCCGACACCAACTTCACCTCCAGCACCGAAGACATCAAGGCGGCGGCCCGCTGGCTCGAGACGCACTACGAGGCACCCGCCATCCTCGTGGGGCACAGCCTGGGCGGTGCGGCCGTCCTCTACGTGGCGGGCGACCTGCCATCGGTGCGGGCCGTGGCCACCATCGGCGCGCCGGCCGGCCCCGAGCACGTGGCGCACCTTTTTGGCGAAAGCCGAAAGGAAATAGAAGCAAAGGGCGCAGCGGAAGTGACCATTGGCGGCCGCACCTTCCTGGTCAAAAAGCAGTTCCTCGACGACATTCGCGACAAGAACCTGCTGGAACGGGTGCACCGCATGCGCAAGGCGCTGCTCATCATGCATTCGCCGCAGGACACCGTCGTCTCCATCGACAATGCGGCCAGGCTCTACCAGGCCGCCTTCCACCCCAAGAGCTTCGTCTCGCTCGACGGCGCCGATCACCTGCTCAGCCGCAAGGAGGACGCCCTCTACGCCGGCACCATGATCGGCTGCTGGGCACGCCGCTACGTGGGCGCCACGGCACGCACCCGCCTGGCCGACGAGAAACGGGTGTGCGTGGCCCTGGGCAACACCGGCTACACCACCGACATCATGGTGCGCCACCACCACCTCACGGCCGACGAGCCCGAATCGGTGGGCGGCGACGACCTGGGACCCTCGCCCTACGAACTGCTCAGCGCCGCCCTCGGCGCCTGCACGGCCATGACCCTGCAGATGTACGCGCGCCGCAAGAAATGGGACCTGCAGGAGGTGGAGGTCCTGCTCGACCACTACAAGGACTACGCTACCGACGCGGCCGATGCCGCCGACAAAAACGCGCGCATCGACCACTTCGACCGCATCATCCGCCTCGAAGGACAGCTCGACGAGAGCCAGCGCGCCCGCCTGCTCGAGATTGCCAACAAGTGCCCCGTGCACCGAACCCTGCAC
>CAYNYN010000399.1:1363-3124 GCA_964401445.1 uncultured Saprospiraceae bacterium
GCCACCACGCATTCCTTCAAAACCGGAACTCGCGCACCTGTATGCGCCAGCGCTTGCCCTTTTCGAAGCGGTCGGGTTCGATCTTGTAGCAGATGTCGAACGGCTGGCCGGCGGTAACGGCTTCGAAATGATGCCCCTGGTTGAAAGCGATGGCCGGCACGGGGGCCATGTCGTCCTGGGCCAGGTGCAGGCGCAGGTGGTCGCCTCTGAGGCGACGCGCCATGCCCGTCTGGCGCACCTGCCTTGCGGCAAACAGCGGATTGGGGTTGCCCGGCCCGAAGGGCGCAAACTGCTGCAGGATGCGCCAGAATTTGGGCGTGATGGCCGACAGGGGCAGCTCGGCCTCGATGCGGCGCACGGGTACGGCCTCCCTGCCGTCGAGCTGGCGGCGCACCGCTTCCGCAAATGCCGCGCGAAAGCGTTCCAGATGCGCTTTGGGCAACACCAGGCCGGCGGCATGGGCATGGCCGCCGAACTTGTCGAGCAGGGGCGCGCATTCCTTCAGCGCCTCGTAAAGGTTGACGCCCGCCGCCGAGCGCCCCGACCCCGCCAGCAGGCCGTCGTCTTTTTGCGCCAGCAGGATGACGGGGCGGTGCAGGTGCTCGACCAGGCGGGCCGCCCCGATGCCGAGCAGGCCCTTGTGCCAGTCGGGCTGGTATAGCACCCAGGCCGGCGCCTCGGGCAGGTGCTGTGCTTCGGCCATGGCCTGCGTATAGAGCATCTGGTCGAGCTGCTTGCGCTGCTCGTTGAGCACGCCCAGCTTGCGCGCGTATGCTTCGGCCACGCCCTTGTCGGCAGCCAGCATGAGCCGCACCGCCAGCTCGGCATGCTCGAGGCGGCCCGCGGCGTTGATGGCGGGCGCCAGCCCGAAGACGATGTCGCTGATGCGCAAGGGCCACCCCCGGCCGCTGTGGCGGATGAGCATGCGCAGGCCGGGGCGCGGCGCCTCGTTGAGGCGCGCGAGGCCCAGCGCCGCCAGCACGCGGTTCTCGTCCGTGATCGGCACGATGTCGGCCGCGATGCTGAGCGCCACCAGGTCGAGGCAGGGTGCCAGCTCTTCCACGGGGTGCCCCTCCTGCTGGTGCCAGGCCTGGATGAGCTTGAAGGCGATGGCGCAGCCGCTGAGCTCGTCGTAGGGATAGCGGCAGTCGGGCCGCTTGGGATCGAGCACGGCCACGGCCGGGGGCAGCTCGGCCGGGGGCAAATGGTGATCGCACACGATGAAGTCAAGGCCGCGCGCCACCCCTTCGCGCATCACCTCGCCGGCCTTGATGCCGCAATCCACCGTGACGACGAGCGACACCTCTTTCGCCAGCGCGTACTCGATGCCGGCCATCGAGAGGCCGTACCCTTCATGCTGCCGGTGCGGGATGTAGTAGTGCACGCGGCCGGGCGCCAGCCGATGCAGGAAGTCGAAAAGCAGTGCCGTGGCCGTCGTGCCGTCCACGTCGTAGTCGCCGTAAATGAGTATGTGCTCGCCCCCCGCCACGGCGCGGCGCAGGCGCGCCACGGCCCGATCCATGTCGGCCATGAGGAAGGGATCGTGCAGGTGGGTCCACTGCGGGCGGAAGAAGCGGTAGGCCTCGTCGTAGGTCGTCACGCCGCGCAGCGCCAGCAGGCGGGCCAGCACGGCGTCGATGCCGAGCACTTCCTGCAAATGCGCCACGATGGCGTCATCGACCGGCGCTATTTCCCATCGGGTTTGCATCGGGCGAGGGGTGCGTTCGGAAACGGATGAAAAATAACAAAAAAGTCGCACCA
>CAYNYN010000400.1:0-3096 GCA_964401445.1 uncultured Saprospiraceae bacterium
ATAAGCTGACGCACCCCTAACTTCACCGCCGAGAACGACCTTTATTCCGTCACCCGATTTTTTTTCTCAAAACGAATCGCCATGAGATTTTCGCTTCTCCTCGCTGCGCTGCTGTGGCTCGCCTGGTCACCGGCGCAGGCCCAACCCTTGTCGCCCGACGAGTTTTTGCCGCACAAGCTGGGCGAACAATTCACGCCTCACCACCTGCTGGTGGACTACTTCGAGCACGTAGCCGCCCATAGCGACCGCGTGGTGCTGAAGCGCTACGGCACCACCAACGAAGGGCGCCCCCTGCTGATGGCCATCGTCTCGACGCCCGAGAACCTGGCGCGCCTCGAAGACATCCGCCTCAACAACCTGCGCCGCACGGGCCTGGTGGACGGCCAGCCCGACCCCAACGACCACACGGCCATCGTGTGGCTGAGCTTCAGCGTGCACGGCAACGAGGCGGCCGGCTCCGAGAGCTCGATGGGCGTGCTGTACGAGCTGACGCGCCCCGACAATGCCGAGGCGGCCCGCTGGCTGCAAAACACCGTCGTCATCATCGACCCGAGCCTCAACCCCGACGGCTACTCCCGCTACACGCACTGGTACCGCGGCGTGAGCGAGCGCTGGCCCAACCCCGACCCGCAGGCCCGCGAGCACCACGAGCCCTGGCCCGGCGGCCGCGTCAACCACTACCTGTTCGACCTGAACCGCGACTGGGCCTGGGCCACCCAGGTCGAGACGCGCCAGCGCCTCGAAGTCTATAACCAGTGGATGCCGCACGTGCATGCCGACCTGCACGAACAGGGCTACAACAACCCCTACTACTTCGCGCCGGCAGCACAGCCCTACCACACCTACATCACCGACTTCCAGGGCAGCTTCCAGGTCGAGATCGGGCGCAACCACGCCCGCTACTTCGACAAGCACGGCTGGCGCTACTTCACGCGCGAGGTGTTCGACCTGCTGTACCCCAGCTATGGCGACACCTACCCCATCTTCAACGGCGCCATCGGCATGACCTACGAGCAGGGCGGCCACAGCCGCGCCGGCCGCGCCATCATCATGGAGAATGGCGACACGCTCACGCTGGCCGACCGCGTGCAGCACCACATGACCACGGCCCTCTCCACCGTGGAGGTGGCCTCACGCGAGGCCGACCGCCTCACCAAGGCCTTTGCCGACTATTTTGCGAAAGCGCAGCAGAACCCGCCGGGCCGCTGGAAGACCTTCGTCGTCAAGGCCGACAACCCGCCGGCCAAGCTGGCCCGCCTCACGGCCCTGCTCGACCGCCATCGCATCCGCTATGGCACCGCTTCCGCAAAAAAGAAACTGCAGGGCTACGACTACGCCACCGGCACCGAAAGGGAAGTGGTCGTAGAGCCCGGCGACCTGGTGGTGAGCGCCTGGCAGCCCAAGGGCATCCTGACGCAGGTGCTCTTCGAGCCCGAGCCCGAGCTGGTGGACTCGCTCACCTACGACATCACGGCCTGGGCGCTGCCCTACGCGCATGGCCTGCGCGCCTTGGCGCTCGAGCAAAAAGTGGAGGCGCGGCCCGGCTTCGAGGTGCCGGCGGCGCCCCGCCACACGCTCGACCACACGTATGCCTGGCTGGTGCCCTGGCACAGCCTCGAGAGCGCGCAGGTGCTGGCCGCGCTGCTGCGCCACGACATCAGGGTGCGTTTTGCCGAAAAGGCGTTCACCATCGACGGCCGCCGCTGGGATGCCGGCACGCTGGCCATCATGCGCGCCGACAATGAAGACAACGGCCGGCTCGAAGCGCTGGTGGCCGAGGTGGCCGCGCGCTTCCCCACCACCGAGGTGGTGCCCGTGGCGTCGGGCATGGTCGAGGAGGGCTCCGACTTCGGCTCGGCCACCTGGCACTTGGTGCGCAAGCCCCGCATCGCGCTGGTGGGCGGCGAGGGCACCTGGGCCAATGCCTTCGGCCATGCCTGGTACGTCTTCGAGCAGGATCTGGAATATCCCGTCACGGTCATCGAGGCCGAAGACCTGGGCCGCATCGACCTGAACGAGTACAACCTCATCGTGCTGCCCGATGGCTTCTATCGGCTGGGCGACAAGGAGCTGCAGACGCTCCAGCAGTGGCTCTACCGCGGCGGCCGCCTCATCGCGCTGGGCCGCGCCAACGACGCCTTTGCCGGCAAGGGGGGCTTCGGCCTGCAGCGCGCCGACGAGCAGCAGGACGAGCAGGACAAGGAAGCGCGCCGCACGGCCCGCTTCGAAGACCGCATCCGCGACGCCGTCAGCGAGAGCATCCCGGGTGCCGTCTATCGCCTGCACCTCGACAACAGCCACCCGCTCGGCTTCGGCATGCCCGAATACTACTTCTCGCTCAAGACCACCGACAGCCGATACAAGATGCTCGACAAGGGCTGGAACGTCGGCTACATCGGCGACGACCCGCAGACGGTGGGCTTCGTGGGCTGGCGCCTGCGCCAGAAGATGCAAAACACGCTGGTGTGCGGCGTGGAAGACAAGGGCCGCGGTGCCGTCATCTACCTGATCGACAACCCGCTGTTCCGCGCCTTCTGGGAGCAGGGCAAGCTGCTGTTCAGCAATGCCGTGTTCTTTGCCGGCCAGTAACATGAAGGCGTTGGCCCGGGGGCGCAGCGGCTGGTGGGCCGCTGCGCCTTTTGTCGTTCCGGCGATTCGCGTTGAATGCATCCCAAGGCAATCGGACTTTGATCGTGACAAACGTGACAAACGTGACATCGTGACGACGTAACGACCCCGATAAAATCGGGGCAGGCAGTGACGACGTGAGTACTATTGTCCATCGTCTATCGTCCATCGTCTATCGACTTTTTTCAGTGGACTCAACTGTCAGATCCTTGTATGTTGCACCCGCACAAGAATTCCGGCTTTTGCGAAGTGCATCATCTCAACATCGCGCCCATAGGGCGCGTCTCAACAAGGCCGCGACAGCGGCCTATCAACATCGAGCGGTAGCGAGTCTCAACCGTCGGTTCCTCGATTCCTCACATCCTCGAATCCTCTCGATGAACCCTTCACCGGCGCTATATTTTTCGGACTGCCGGTCATGCCCTGCGCATAAGCGCAAAAAGACTAATTTTGCTCAACGATTCCGTT
>CAYNYN010000401.1:0-3090 GCA_964401445.1 uncultured Saprospiraceae bacterium
TTGCGTGAGACCATTCCTCAACGCCCAGGCTTGAACATCGTATTTCTTCGGCATCGTCCGTTTTGCCGAAAGGCATGTGCGCGTACCTTTGCGCCATCATGAAGCACGCGAAGCGACATACCATCCATTTCGGTGCGGCTCTGGCCGCTCGTCTGCGCCGTCGTTTCCGTCGCCGCCCTTCGGGGCGTGCGTGCGACATATGACCCACCTCGTGGTGGCCGTGATGGCCGCCCACCTTCCGGAAAAAGCCTTTTCCACTTTCCACTGCATGGTTTCACCCGTCCCGCCCAGGGACACCAACGCACATGACCCATGTCCGTATGTATCGAGGTGGCTGGCCCGCAGCATGCCCATTTTGCGGAAGCCATCTGTTCACTGATCGAGGCCTCGGCGCGCGCCCGCGGCACCGGCATTGCGCGGCGCGAGCCCGCCTACATCCGCAAGAAGATCATCGAGGGCAGGGCCGTCATCGCTCACGAGGGCGACCGGCTGGCCGGCTTCTGCTACATCGAGACCTGGGAGCACGGCCGCTACGTGGCCAACTCGGGCCTGGTGGTGGCGCCCGAGTATCGGAGGCAGGGTTTGGCGAAAGCCATCAAGAAAAGGGCCTTCGAGCTGGCGCGCAGCCTCTACCCGTCGGCGCGCGTGTTCGGCATCACGACCAGCCTGGCCGTGATGAAGATCAACAGCGAGCTGGGCTACCGGCCCGTCACCTTCTCCGAGCTGACGCAGGACGAGGCCTTCTGGCAGGGCTGCAGCTCGTGCCCCAACTACGACATCCTGCAGCGCCACCAGCGGCGCATGTGTCTGTGCACCGGCATGCTGGCTCCCTCGGCCGAGGAAGAGGCTGCCGCCAAAAAACAGGCCGGGGCGCCCGCTGCTTCCTTCACCCCCACAAATCTGGATCATGAGTAACGCGAAAAAAGTGGTGCTCGCCTACAGCGGCGGGCTCGACACGTCCTTCTGCATCAAGTACCTGAGCGCCGAGCGCGGCATGGAGGTGCACGCCGTGACGGTGGACACCGGCGGCTTCGACGCGGCCCAGCGCCGCCAGCTCGAGGAGCGGGCGCACGCCCTGGGCGCCGCCTCGTGGACGCTCATCGATGCCGTGGAAGACTACTACGCGCAGTGCATCCGCTACCTCGTCTTCGGCAACGTGCTGCGCAACCACACCTACCCGCTCAGCGTGAGCGCCGAGCGCCTCTTCCAGGCCATGGAGACGGCCCGCTTTGCGCAAAAAATCGGCGCGCAGGCGGTGGCCCACGGCAGCACCGGCGCCGGCAACGACCAGGTGCGCTTCGACCTGGCCTTTCAGGTGCTGGCGCCCGAGCTGGAGATCATCACGCCCATCCGCGACCTGCGGCTCAGCCGCGAGGAAGAGGTCGCCTTTTTGCGCAAGCACGGCGTGGAGCTCGAGTGGGAAAAGGCGCAGTACTCGATCAACCAGGGGCTGTGGGGCACCTCGGTGGGCGGCGCCGAGACGCTCACCTCGCACCGGCCGCTGCCCGAGGCGGCCTGGCCCACGCAGCCCGAGGCCGGCCTGGCGCCGCGCCGCATCGCGCTGCAGTTCGCGCAGGGCGAGCTGGTGGGCGTCGATGGCGCGGCGCTGGCGCCCGTGGACGCCATCCGGCGCGTCGAGGCGCTGGCGCGGCCCTACGCCGTGGGGCGCGGCATGCACGTGGGCGACACCATCATCGGCATCAAGGGGCGCGTGGGCTTCGAGGCGGCCGCGCCGCTCATCATCATCGGCGCGCACCAGCTGCTCGAGAAGCACGTGCTCACCAAGTGGCAGCAGTACTGGAAAGACCAGCTGGCCACCTGGTACGGCATGATGCTGCACGAAGGGCAGTTCTTCGACCCGCTCATGCGCAACATCGAGGCCTTCCTCGCCGACACGCAGCAGCCCGTCACGGGCACGGTGTGGGTGCGGCTCGAGCCGCTGCGCTTCGAGCTGGAAGGCATCGAGTCGCCCTTCGACCTGATGCAGAGCGACTTCGGGCAGTACGGCGAGATGAACAACGCCTGGACGGGCGAGGACGTCAAGGGCTTCACCCGCATCCTGGCCAACCAGAGCAAGCTGGTGCAGCAGGTGTCGGCTGCCGCCAAAAACGAGACGCCATGAGGGTGCGGGCAGGCATCGTGGGCGGCACGGGCTACACGGCCGGCGAGCTGCTGCAACTGCTGGTGCACCACCCGCAGGCCGAGGTGGCCTGGGTGCTGAGCCGCAGCGAGGCGGGCCGCCCCGTGGCCGCGGTGCACGACGCGCTGGTGGGCCTGACCGACCTGACTTTTTGCGAAAGCATACCGGACGAGGAGGTGGACGTGGTGTTCCTCTGTCTGCCGCACGGCGCGGCGCGCCCCTTCCTGCAGGATTGCGCCCTGCCGCCGGCAGCGAAAATCATCGACCTGAGCCGCGACCACCGGCTCGCCGCGGCCGCCGACGGCTTCGTGTATGGCTTGCCCGAGTGGCAGGCCGACCGCATCGCCGCGGCCACGCGCGTGGCCAACCCGGGCTGCTTTGCCACGGCCCTGCAGCTGGCGCTGCTGCCGCTGGCGCGCGCCGGCCTGCTGACCGACGAGGTGCACGTGCACGCCCTCACGGGCGCCACGGGGGCCGGCCGCACGCCTGCGCCCACGACCCACTTCGCCTGGCGTACGGCCAACGTGTCGGTGTACAAGCCCTTCCGTCACCAGCACATGGACGAGGTGCGCCAGACGCTGCAGGCGGCACAGGGCGCGGCGCTGCCGCCCATCCACTTCGTGCCGATGCGGGGGCCGTGGGCGCGCGGCATCTTCGCCAGCCTCTACACGCGCACCGACCTGCCGGAGGCGGAGCTGCACGCCCTGTACGACGCGTCTTTTGCGGAAGCGCCCTTCACGCTGCGCGCCGACCATCCCATCGCGCTCAAGCAGGTGGTGCAGACCAACCGCTGCCTGATGCACGTGGCGCGCCAGGGCGACATGGTGCACGTCACCTGCGCCATCGACAACCTGCTCAAGGGCGCCTCGGGCCAGGCCGTCGAGAACATGAATCTGATGTTCGGACTGCCGCGCACGGCCGGCCTGATGCTGAAAGCCGGCGTTTTTTGA
>CAYNYN010000402.1:0-3062 GCA_964401445.1 uncultured Saprospiraceae bacterium
CGACCTGTTCCGATTTATCGGAGAGCCTGTCCCCGATTCTCGGGGCAGGCTCCGATGAAATCGGGATCTCAACCATCAGCTACTGAGTCTGCTGCAAAAAGTCGATGGACGATGGACGATGGACTAACTATGATGAACGTCGTTACGGCGTCACGCGTTACGGCGTTACGTCATCACCCTCAACGCTCAACGCTCAACCCTCAACCTCTTTTTTCAGGGGACTCCTACTAGGTTCCTTCCTCAACTTTCCGCCAGCTCGAGTGCCCGCTGCTCGGCCCAGTTGCGGTCCTTGCCCGGCAGGTCGAAGCCCACGTGGCCGCCCTTTCGGGGCTGCTCGACGTGGATGAGCGGATGGCGTGCTGCCAGCTCCACGGGCGTGCATTCGGGCACGAGGATGGGGTCGTTGGCCGCGTTGATGATCCAGAGCGGCACGGCGGTGTCGGCGATGAAGTTTTTGCAGGAAGAGTGGTAGTAGAAGTCGTCGGCGTCGCGGTAGCCGTTGAGCGGGGCACTGAACCACTCGTCGAAGTCGCGCCAGCGGCGGATTTTGCGAAAGCGGCTCATGTCGAGGCCAAGGTCGAACTGGCGGTTCTTCAGCTCGATTTTCGCGTGCAGCGCCCTGAGGAAGCGCTTGCGGTAGAGGGCGTTGTCCCAACGGTCGAGCACGCGGGCCCCCGCCTCGAGATCGCAGGGCACCGAGAAGCCGATGCCCATGCGGATGGCGGGATGCACGCGCCGGCCCTGCGTGCCGAGGTACTTCATCGTCATGGCGCCGCCCATGCTGAAGCCGACCAGCACCACGCGCTGCCACGCCTTTTGCCGCAAGGCATGCCCGACCACCTGCCCGATGTCTTCCACGTCGCCGTGGTGGTAGAGGCGCGCCGTGCGGTTCATCTCGCCGCTGCACGAGCGGCAGTTCCACGCCAGCACGTGCCAGCCCTTTTGCCGGAAAGCACGCGCCATGCCGGCCACATAGGGGCGGCGGCTGTGGCCTTCGAGGCCATGCGACAGCACCACGAGCCAATCGCCGGCGGGGGCGTCGAGCCAGTCGAGATCGAGGAAGTCGCCGTCGGGCAGCTCGAGCCGCTCGCGGCGCCACGGCAGCTCGGGCACGTGCCGGAAGGACGGCGCAATGGTCTGCAGGTGGCCGTTCCACTGCCAGCGGGGCGGCCCCGGATAGCGGGAAGCGACTACGGGCATGGGCTCAGAATCGGACGTTTTGCAGGCCGCACAGCTCCTTGACGTCGCGGATGGTCTGCTGGGCGATCTTGCGGATGCGCGCCGACGACTCCTTCACCTGGCGCTTGACTTCCTTCTTCTCGGCCAGGAGCTCGGCCTTGCGCTCCTTGAAGCGGTTGCTCAGGCCCACGAGGGCGTCGGCCACGGCATCCTTGAGGTCGACGTATTTGAGCGTGCCGGCGCGGTAGTCTTTCATGAGGGCCTCGTAGGACGCCATGTCTTCGGCAGCCTTGAGCAGCTCGAACAGATTCTTCACGCCCGGGCTCATCTCGCCCTCGGGCGTGGCTCCCGTGTCGGTGACGGCCGAGCGGATCTTCTTGCGGATGCGCGCCTCGTCTTCGAACAGGCTGATGTAGTGCTTGTCGCCGGCGCTCTTGCTCATCTTGCGCGTGGGGTCGGCGGGCGAAGCGATCTTGGGCGTCTCGGTGAAGAGCGGCTCGGGCAGCACGAAGTACTCCTTGCCCATCTGCTGGTTGAAGCGCTGGGCGATGTCGCGCGTCAGCTCGAGGTGCTGCTCCTGGTCCTTGCCCACGGGCACGTAGTCGGCGCGGTAGATGAGGATGTCGGCGGCCTGCAGCACCGGATAGTCGAACAGACCGGCCGAGATGAAGCCGCCGCCGGCCTCCTCGCTCTGGCGGCTCTTGTCCTTGAACTGCGTCATGCGCGTGAGCTGCCCATAGGAGGTGAAGCAGTTGAAGATCCAGCACAGCTCGGTGTGCTCGGGCACCAGCGACTGGATGAAGAGGCTCTCGGCCTTGACGCCCACGGCCAGCAGGTTGAACACCAGCTCCCAGGTGTTCTCGCGCAGCTTCTTCGGGTTGAAGGGCATGGTCATGGCATGGTAGTCCACCACGCCGTAGATGCAGTCGTATTTTTCCTGAAGGGCCACCCAGTTCTTCACGGCACCGAAGTAGTTGCCGAAATGCATGTCGCCGGTAGGCTGAATGGCCGACAACACCTGCTTTCTCTTTCCTTCACTCATTGGTCTGTCGCTTTTTTGGCGCCAAACGAGCGCCTTTCGTTGGTTTCGTAAAAAAGCTTCGCCCAAAGGCGCCTGTTTCCGGAAAAACCCCAGCTTGCAGACGCAGTAAGCACGCGGTTTTTCTTACACATAGTTTCACCGAGGGGCCACAGAGGGCCACGGAATTTGGTGAAATCGGGTGAATCGGTGAAACCGGTCAAATCGGTTCCTCGAATCCTTTCATTTTGCGCTCGCACAAGCATTCCGGCTTTTGCGAAGCGCATCATCTCAACATCGCAACCTGAAAGAGCCTGCCCCGACCAAGGCGGGGTTGCGTCTCAACATCGCCGCCTTTGGCGGCGTATCAACATCGAGCGTCAGCGACCTGCCCCGACCTGTCGGGGGTCTCAACTGTCAGATCCTCAGACCCTCACCCTTCCGGTACGAACGCAATGGCCGAGATCTCGACGTTGACGCCTTTCGGCAAATTGGCCACCTGCACCAGCTCGCGGGCGGGCGCCGTGTCCTCGTCGAAGTATTCGGCATACACGGCATTGATGCGCCCGTAGAGGGCGATGTCGGACACGAAGACGGTGCACTTGAGCACGTGGTCGAACGTGCAGCCGGCAGCCTCGAGGATCTTGCCGAGGTTGCGCATCACCTGGTGCGTCTCGGCCTCGATGTCGGAGGTGACGAGCTCACCCGAGCTCGGGTCGATGGCGATCTGCCCCGACACGTAGAGCGTCTGGCCGTGTTGCACGGCCTGGCTGTAGGGGCCTACGGGGGCCGGCGCCTGGTCGGTATAGATGATCTTTTTCATGCGGTTGGTTTTTGCTTCAAGCACCGTGGATTCGTGACGCGT
>CAYNYN010000403.1:0-3057 GCA_964401445.1 uncultured Saprospiraceae bacterium
CGTCACGGCAGGTGGCTCACCGCTTCGCCGTGGGGCCGGCTACGGGTGCCTCCTCGGGGCTTTGGATGACCTCGATGGCCTTGCGTATGGCGGGGTCGTCCTCGTTCCAGATTTTGTAGAACGCCTCTTCGCCGAAGAGCTGGCGTGCGATGCGCGCCTGCAGGATCCGGCGCAGGACGGGCTTCACCACCGGCAGGTCGGCCGGGGCGGGCTCGGCGCCCTGGGTTTTGGCGAAAGCCAGAAACTCCTGCAGCAAGGGCTCGTCCACCCTGAATTTTTGCCGGAAGGCATCGAAATCCATGCCTTCGAAGCGCGCCTGGTGGTCGGTGACGTAGCGGAAGGCAAACTCGGGCACGTACTGCCGCAGCTCGATGTAGGTGCCCATCATCTGGACCGTATCGATGGGGATGAAGATGTCGGGCATGATGCCACCGCCGCCATAGACGAGCCGGCCGCCGCTGGTGAAGTAGTGCGTGGTATCGGCAAAGTGGATGCTGTCGGCGTACAGCATCTCGCCGTGCTCGTAGCGATGCATCACCTCCTCGTCGTAGGCATCGAGGTCGTCATAGGGTCGCTGGATGCAGCGGCCGCTGGGCGTGTAGTATCGGGCCACGGTGAGGCGCAGGGCCGAGCCGTCGCGCAGCATGTACTGCTCCTGCACCAGCCCCTTGCCGAACGAGCGGCGCCCGATGATCCAGCCGCGATCCCAGTCCTGGATGGCGCCGGCCACGATCTCGCTGGCCGAGGCCGAGCCTTCGTCGATGAGCACCACCACCTTGCCCACGTCGTAGAAGGGCCGCCCCGTGGTCTTGTATTCGGTGCGCGACACGTGGTCGCCCTCGGTATAGACCAGCAGCTTGTCCTCTTCGGGGAAGAGCTGGCTCAGCATCTTGACGGCTTCCTGCAGGTAGCCGCCCGGGTTCTGGCGCAGGTCGATGATGAGGTGCTCCATGCCTTCCTTTTCGACCAGACGCTCGAGCCCTTCCATGAACTCGCGGTAGGTGTTGGCCGAAAAGCGGTTGACCTTGATGTAGCCCGTGCGGGGCGCCACCATGTAGGCCGCATCGACGCTCCGCACCGGGATGCGGGCGCGCTTGAGGTGGAAATGGCGCAGCGTGCGCTCGCGCCCGCGCAGGATGCCCACGTCCACGTCGGTGCCCTCCTCGCCCCGCAGCAGCTGGATGACGCCTTCGGAATCGATGCCGATGCCGGCAATGACCGAGTCGGCAATGCTGACGATGCGGTCGCCGGGCAGGATGCCCGCCGCCTCGGAAGGGCCGCCCGCCAGCGCCGCCACCACGCGTACCGTGTCGTCCACGATCATGAACTCGATGCCGATGCCCTCGAAGTTGCCTTCGAGCTGCTCATTGACCAGGCGCAGCTCCTCGGCGCTGATGTAGGTGGAGTGCGGGTCG
Organism: uncultured Saprospiraceae bacterium; assembly: GCA_964401445.1. Taxonomy (GTDB): domain Bacteria; phylum Bacteroidota; class Bacteroidia; order Chitinophagales; family Saprospiraceae; genus WFYJ01. The sequence continues at coordinate 1,416 of CAYNYN010000403.1, forward strand.
AGCTCCGAGAGCAACTGCTCGATGGCCTCCTCGACCAGCGCCTCCCGATCGACCTCCTCGACGTATTTGGCGTCGATGTAGCGGATGATCTCTTCGACCTTGCCCCGGCCGAGCGGGATGACGTCCATGAGCTGCTCGGTGTCGATGCGGGTGGTGTGGGGCTCTACCACCGGCTGCATCTGCAGGCCGATGAGCATGCCGAGTACCATGACGCCGGCAAGCAGCGCCGGCAGCAGTATCTGTACCTTTCTGGGCATGAACAATGATGTTGTGGGGTTGTCGTTTCTCCTTTTGCAGCAGCAAAACCGGACCGCTGCCACGCATTTCGTGCAAAGAAAAGCCTTTCGCAGGGGAAATGTTCAAGCCAGCGCTCCCCTTTTGCGCCTTTCGGCAAAAACGGTCGAATGGCCAGCCTTCGACACAATGGCGCCGCCCGAACAGGCAGGGGTTCGTACTTTTGGCGGGCTGTTTGCGTGAAGGGGCGAAGGCAGAAAGACCTTGTTGCCGTGCGCCCGATGCCCCGCAAACCGCTGTGTCGCAAAACCGCATCCCAACTCGAGCCATATGAAAAACCGGTTTTTCCTTCTCGTCGCCATCGTCAGCATCCAGGCCCTTGCCTTGCAGGCACAGGACCAGACGTTCTCGCAGTTCTACACGCAGCCGCAGTTCCTCAACCCTGCCCTGACGGGCAGCATGAACAGCAACTTCCGCGTGGCTGCCAACTACCGCGACCAGTGGCGCGGCCTGCTCGAAAAGCCCTATCAGACCTACGCCACCAGCCTCGACCTGCGCTGGAACCTGGGGCTGCGCGGCAAAGCCCACCAGGACGCCGTGGCCGTAGGCATGTATTTCTACACCGACCGCGTGCCCTCGCTCGACTTCGTGGCCACCCAGATCGTGCTGTCGGGTGCCTTCCACAAGGCCCTCGACCCGCGCAACTCGCAGTTTCTCAGCCTCGGCATCCAGGGCGGCATCCAGCAGCGCAACATCTCGTACGAAGACCTCACCTTCCAGGACCAGTTCAACGGCACGGACGGCTACACGCTCTCTACCAACGAGAACCTGCCGGCCAACAACTACCATTTCAGCGACTTCTCCGTGGGCCTCAACTACTCGATGACGCGCCCCGGCGGCCTGGCCGTGTATGCGGGCGTGGCCATGCACCACATCACGCAGCCCGAAGTGAGCTTCTACGTGCTGGGCGGCGACCCCGAGATCGAGTTTCCTTCCAGCAAGCTGTACAGCAAATACACCGCCCATGCCAGCATCAGCCTGCCCGTGGCCGACCGCCTTCAGTTCCTGCCGCGCGCGCTCGTGGCCCGGCAAGGGCCCCACTACGAGGCCGCCGCGGGCGGCAGCCTGCGCTTCGGACTGAGCGACTACACGCCCGTAGCCCTGCACGTGGGCGCCTGGGCCCATGCCGTCAGAGACGTGGAAAACACCGCGCAGGCCAACGCCATCATCTGGCTGATAGGCATGGAATACAACAACGTGCTGCTGGGCCTGTCGTACGATGCCTGGATCCAGCCCCTCGGCAACCGCCGCGGTCCCGGCGCCTTCGAGCTGTCCATCTCCTACCTCGGCGAATACGAAAACGAGGTGGTGCTCTGTCCCAAGTTTTGAGGAACCGACGGTTGAGACT
>CAYNYN010000404.1:0-3052 GCA_964401445.1 uncultured Saprospiraceae bacterium
CCCGAATGGCATGCGTATGAGGAACACGATAAAGAAGAATCATCTGAAGAAACGCCGGTCAAGCCTCGTGACATCACCGCTCCCCTTGCCACTAATGGAACGAATGCGCAGAACTTAAAAGAGGCACCTCAAGAGAAAGAAGTGTCCGACGAGGAAGTGGTAGCACGCACTCCCCCGTCGCCAGCCAGGGTTCGTTTCGAGCTTCCAGAAACAGGGCTGCGTGGAGAAATTCTGTATCACCAGAAGCGCTGGCGGTTGAAAGACGAATACGACAATGAATGCACCCTTTACGCAAATTCCACTGATACCCCTCGCATAGATGGCGAGCTCTCATTGAATGAAGTTAGACCGGATGAATGGCACATTCCGGAATGGCGAGTGATTATCAAAAAAAGGACACCTCGCAGTCGAAGAGGCAGGATAGCATTTCAAATCAGAGATGACAAGGAGGGCATTCTTCGATTTGCCTTCCTTCTTTGACCACGCGCATGGGTAAGGGGAATCCCCTTACCCACTACTTTTTTATTCGGACAACTCGCGCCTTGCCCTTGCCCGAGCCTGCCGCGATGGCAAGCTCCACTCGTTATCCCGACCTGTGCGCTCCCAAGGTCCCCACAGGCCGGACCGAGCTATCGGAAAAGCGGCATATCCACATCCGTGCTGCCAGCTCTGATCATCGCAGGAGCGCAGCCACTCACCCATGCCTGCCTTCGAGCACCTCGACCACGTCGGCCAGGGAGTGGCCTTTGGCGGCCAGCAGTACGAGCAGGTGGTAGAGCAGGTCGGCGGCTTCGCCTACGAACTCGTCGTCGGGGCCGTGCAGGGCGGCGATGACCGTCTCGACGGCTTCCTCACCCACTTTCTGTGCGATGCGGGGCAGCCCCTGTTCGAGCAGGCGCGCCGTATAGGACTGCTCGGGCCGGGCTTCTGCCTTGCGGCGCTGCACGACGCCCTCGAGCACCTCGAGGAAGTGGACGTCGCCATGGCGGCTTTCGCCAAAGCAGGTGTCGGTGCCGGTATGGCAGGTGGCGCCGTGGGGCACGGCCATGACGAGCACGGCGTCGGCGTCGCAGTCGTGCAGCACGTCCTTCACTTCGAGCCAGTGGCCCGAGGTCTCGCCTTTGGTCCAAAGGCCGTTGCGCGACCGGCTGAAGAAAGTCACGCGCCCTTCGGCGAGGGTTTTCTCCAGTGCCTCGCGGTTCATGTAGCCCAGCATGAGCACGTGGCGCGTGTGGGCGTCCTGCACGATGGCGGGCACCAGGCCACGCCCTTTGTCGAAATCGATCTGGTCGGCGGATTTCAGCTTCCGGGGTTTCATGCGCATGGATTTGTATGCTTCTCGAAGATGGTTTGGTCGATGCGTCTGGTGAGCAGGTGCTTGTCAGTCTCACCTCGCCTCCGCGTGCGCGAGGCGGACGGGAATGCCGCGTGCATGAAGATAACGCTTCAGCTCGGGGATGGGGATTTCTCCGAAGTGGAAAATGCTGGCGGCGAGGGCGGCATCGGCATGGCCCTCCGTGAACACCTCGACGAAGTGGTCCATGGTGCCCGCCCCGCCCGAGGCGATGACGGGGATGGGCAGCGTGGTGGCCAGGCGGGCGGTGGCTTCGAGGGCGAAGCCCTGTTTGGCCCCGTCGTGATCCATCGAGGTGAAGAGGATCTCGCCGGCGCCTCGCCCGGCCGCTTCTGCGGCCCAGTCGAAGAGGCGGCGCCCGGTGCGCAGGCGGCCGCCGTTGAGATAGACCCACCAGTCGCCCTCCTCGTAGCGCGCATCGATGGCCACCACGACGAACTGGCTGCCGAACTGGCGGGCCAGGTCGTCGATGAGCTCGGGCCGCCGCACCGCCGCCGAGTTGACCGACACCTTGTCGGCGCCGGCGTCGAGCAGGGCATAGGCGTCGTCGAGGGTGCGCACGCCGCCGCCGATGGTGAAGGGGATGGTCAGGTGGCGGGCGATGTCGCGCGCCAGGGCCGCCAGCGTCTTGCGTTTCTCGTGCGTGGCCGTGATGTCGAGGAAGACGAGCTCGTCGGCGCCTTCCTCGCTGTAGCGGGCGCCCAGCTCGACGGGGTCGCCGGCGTCGCGCAGGTTGACGAAGTTGACCCCTTTGACGGTGCGGCCGTCCTTGATGTCGAGGCAGGGGATGATGCGTTTGGCGAGCATGGTGCGGGCTGTTTTTTGCGAAAGCAGGAAATCAGGTGGCAGGCTGGCCCTCGGACCAGCGTGCCAGCGCTTTTGGCGAAAGCCGACCCTCGTAGATGGCCTTGCCGACGATGGCGCCTTCGCAGCCAGCCTCGGCCAGGGCGTCGAGGTCGTCGAGCGCGCGGATGCCGCCGCTGGCGATGAGGCGCAGCTCGGGGAAGGCCTCGCGCATCTGCCGGTACAGGTCGGTGGCGGGGCCCTGCAGCATGCCGTCGCGCCCGATGTCGGTGCTCACGACGTAGCGCGCGCCGCGCGCCTGCCACGCGCGCAGGAAGGGCTCCCAGTCGAGCGCGCTGTCCTCTTCCCAGCCACTGACGGCCACGCGCCCGTCGCGCAGGTCGCAGCCGAGGATGATGCGGTCGGCGCCATAGCGCATGAGCCAGCCCTCGAAGCGGTCGGGATGGCGCACGGCCACGGTGCCGCCCGTCACCTGGGCTGCCCCGCATTCGAACGCGATGCGCAGGTCGTCGTCCTGCTTGACGCCGCCGCCAAAGTCGATCCGAAGGGCCGTGCGGCTGGCCAGCCGCTCCAGCACGCGCCAGTTGACGATGCGGCCTGCACGCGCGCCGTCGAGATCGACGAGGTGCAGGTATTGCAGGCCCGCATCCTCGAAGGCACGTGCCACCTCCAGCGGGTCTTCGTTGTACACCTTCTTCGTGTCGTAGTCGCCGCGCGTGAGGCGTACGCACTTGCCGTCGATGAGGTCTATGGCCGGAATGATGCGCATGGCAAATGGGTATTTTTTTTCCTTCAGGGCACAATTATCCCGCCTTTCGGCAAAAAGACGGGCATGCCTGCGTCAGAATCGCGCCACATTTTGCCCGCGTATCTTTGCTTTTCAAAAAGTCTATG
>CAYNYN010000405.1:0-3042 GCA_964401445.1 uncultured Saprospiraceae bacterium
ATTCGACCGAGTCCACCACAAGGAAAAAACGTCGCGCCTCGTGGCGCCTTTGCGTCTTTGCGTGAGGGCTGGAAAAAACAAAGCCCGATACCACCTCTTGTGGTACCGGGCTATTGTCGGGGTGAGAGGATTCGAACCTCCGGCCTCACGCCCCCCAGACGTGCGCTCTAACCGGGCTGAGCTACACCCCGAACTTGTAAGTGGGTGATACTGGATTCGAACCAGTGACCTCATGCCTGTCAAGCATGCGCTCTAAACCAACTGAGCTAATCACCCATATGCGGAAGCAAACTCCAAATCGGTTTTTCGCGAATGCTCACGGGGGAGCTTGCATGAGGTGTTTCGGAACTTCTTCCGAAGGCGGACGCAAAGGTATAAAGCATCCTTTTTTCAGGCAAACAGTTCGACCTCTTTTTTGGTTTCCGCGACACGTTCTTTTGACCCTGGCACGCTCCAGCCGCCTGTAAGGCAGGGGTGCGTGCCAGAGCCGGGCGCCCTTACTGGATGATCATTCCCGCCGCCACCGTTTCGTTGGTGTGCTCGTCGATGAGGATGAGCGAGCCGGTGTTGCGGTTTTTGCGATAGGGGTCGTAGAAGAGCGGCTTCGTCGTGCGCAGATGCACGCGTGCAATGTCGTTCATGCCGATGTTGAGGTCTTCCTGGTTGCGGTGCAGGGTGTTGATGTCCAGCTTGTAGCGGATCTCTTTCACCATGCAGCGCACCTGCTGGGTGGTGTGCATCAGGGCGTACTTGCCGCGCGGCTGCAAGGGCCGCTCGTTGAACCAGCAGAGCATCACCTCGATGTCCTGGCCGATGGTGGGCACGTTGTTTTCGCGCACGATCATGTCGCCGCGGCTCACGTCGAACTCGTCTTCGAGCAGGATGGTCACCGACATGGGCGGGAAGGCCTCCTCCACCTCGCCGTCGGCCGTATCGATGCGGGCGATGCGGGTGGTGAAGCCCGAAGGCAGCAGCATCACCTCGTCGCCCTTCTTGAAAATGCCGCCCGCCACGCGCCCGGCATAGCCCCGATAGTCGTGAAACGCATCGGTGTTGGGGCGGATGACGTACTGCACCGGAAAGCGGCAGTCGATGAAGTTGTGGTCCGAGGCGATGTGCACGTTCTCGAGGTAGTACATGAGCGTGGGGCCCTCGTACCACGGCATGTTTTCGGAGCGGTGCACCACGTTGTCGCCCTTGAGTGCCGAGATGGGGATGAAGTGGATGTCCTTGACGTCGAGCTTGCTGCTGAAGCTCTCGAACTCCTCCTTGATGCGCTCGTACACCTCCTCGCTGTAGTCCACCAGGTCCATCTTGTTGATGCACACCACCAGGTGCGGTATCTGCAGCAGCGAGGCGATGAAGGAATGGCGGCGCGTCTGTTCGAGGATGCCCTTGCGCGCGTCGATGAGGATGAGGGCCACGTTGGCCGTCGACGCGCCCGTCACCATGTTGCGCGTGTACTGGATGTGGCCGGGCGTATCGGCGATGATGAACTTGCGTTTGGGCGTGGCGAAGTAGCGATAGGCCACGTCGATGGTGATGCCCTGCTCGCGTTCGGCGCGCAGGCCGTCGGTCAGCAGCGCCAGGTTGACGCCTTCCTCGCCGCGGCGGGCACTGGCTGCCCGAACGGCCTCGAGCTGGTCTTCGAAGATGCTCTTGCTGTCGTAGAGCAATCGGCCGATGAGCGTGCTTTTGCCATCGTCCACGCTGCCGGCAGTAGTGAATCGGAGCAGTTCGCCTTCGTGCAGTTGGGTTGGGGTTTTCTTCATGACTTTCGGTCGTGTTTTTTATCGCACCTGTGATTCGGGTGGGGTAAATGGTTGAGCGTGAAAACGTGACACCGTGACGACGTGACACCGTGACAACGTCGGTACAATTGTCTATTGTCCATCGTCCATCGTCTTCAAATCCTCATCAAAAATATCCCTGCTTTTTGCGGTCTTCCATGGCCGTTTCCGAACGGCGGTCGTCGGCGCGGGCGCCGCGCTCGGTGATGCGCGTCGTGGCGATTTCCGCGATGATTTTCTCGAGGGTGTCGGCATCCGAGCGGACGGCGCCGGTGCACGTCATGTCGCCTATGGTGCGGAAGCGCACGCGCATGCGCTCGGGTTTTTCGTCAGGCTTGAGGGGCAGGTACTCGCTCACGGCCAGGATGACGCCATCGCGCACGATGCAGTCGCGCTCATGCGCAAAATACAGACTGGGCAGCTCGACCCCTTCCAGCATCAGGTAGGTCCACACATCGAGCTCGGTCCAGTTGCTGATGGGGAATACGCGGAAGTGTTCGCCGTAGTGCTTGCGGCCGTTGAAGAGGTTCCACAGCTCGGGGCGCTGGTTTTTGGGATCCCATTGGCCGAACTCGTCGCGGTGCGAGAAGAAGCGCTCCTTGGCCCGCGCCTTCTCCTCGTCGCGCCGGCCGCCGCCCAGGGCCGCGTCGAACTTGCCTTTTTCCAGCTCTTCGAGCAGCACGGCCGTCTGCAGGTAGTTGCGCGTGGCGTTGTAGCCCTTCTCCTCCTGCACCAGGCCGCGATCGATGGCGTCCTGCACCGAGCCGACGATGAGGCGCACCCCCAGCTCTTCCACCAGCTTGTCGCGAAACTCCAGCGTCTCGGGGAAGTTGTGCCCCGTATCGATGTGCAGCAAGGGGAAGGGGATGCGTGCCGGCCAGAAGGCCTTTTTCGCCAGGTGCGTCAGCAGGATCGAGTCTTTGCCTCCCGAAAACAGGATGACGGGGTTTTCGAACTGGGCAGCCACCTCCCGGATGACGAAAATGCTCTCGGCCTCGAGTTCCTGAAGGTGGTTCAAATGGTAGCTATTCATCGAACGGTGCTTTTTTTGGGGTTTAAACAAAGAGCCCCCTGTAAAAAATGGTTGAGGGTTGAGCGTTGAGGGTTTGAGTTTAAAGTTTAAAGTTTATAGTTTAGTGTTTAAACTTGATTGTCATTTTATTACGAATAAAACTGTACATCCATCATCCATCGTCCATCGTCTATCGTCCATCGTCTATCGACTTTTTGCACCAGGCTCAACAAACAAATA
>CAYNYN010000406.1:0-3010 GCA_964401445.1 uncultured Saprospiraceae bacterium
TTTTTGGCCACCCTGCTCATCCTTGGCGGGTGGGGCTGCGCCGGCGGGCCCGATTTCCCGAAAGGGGTGCAATTGGAAGAAGTGGCCGTGCCCACCAATGAAAGTGGCATGCCCAATCTGTTCACCGACGGCGAGGGCCTGTGGCTCTCATGGGTCGAATTCGTAGACGACACGACCGACGCGCTCGTGTGGAGCAGGCTGCAGGACGAGGGCTGGCTGCCGCCAAAGGAGGTGGCGCGCGGCAGCAACTGGTTCGTCAACTGGGCCGACTTCCCGTCGCTGGCCGTCTTTGCCGACGGCCGCACCATGGCCGCCCACTGGCTGCAGATGCGCGGCGAAGGTACCTACGACTACGATGTCCACATCGCCATCTCGCACGACGGCGGCCAGACCTGGCCCCTCGAGTTCATCCCGCATCGCGACAGCGTGGCGGCCGAGCACGGTTTCGTCACGCTGGTGCCGCTGCCCGACGACCGCGTGCAGGCCTTCTGGCTCGACGGGCGCCAGGCACCCGAGGGTGGGCCCATGACGGTGCGCACCGCCGCCTTCGACGCCCAGGGCCACCTCAGCGACGAGGCCTTGCTCGACGACCGCACCTGCGACTGCTGTCAGACCGATGCCGTAATGACGGCGCAGGGCCTGGTAGCCGCCTGGCGCGACCGTTCCGAAAAGGAGATCCGCGACATCTTCACCAGCCGCCAGACGCCCGACGGATGGACTACCGGCCAGGCCGTGCACGCCGACGAGTGGCTGATCGCCGGCTGCCCCGTCAACGGGCCCGCCCTGGCCGCACAGGACGACGAGCTGGTCATCGTCTGGTTCACCATGGCCGATGACGAGCCCCGCGTGCTGATGGCCTTCTCGCACGACGGCGGCGCCACATGGACCGACCCCCTGCGCCTCGACGAGGGGCAGGCCCTCGGCCGCGTCGATGTGGTATGGACGCCCCAGGGGCAGGTCCTGGCCAGCTGGCTCGAACAGCAAGCCGCCGAAGGCGATGCGCCGCCTTCCGGCAAAATCGCGGCCCGCATGGTCTCGACCGACGGCCACATGAGCCCCGTCTGGACGCTCACCCGGACCGACCCCTCGCGCCGCAGTGGCTTCCCCATCCTCGAACGGGCCGGCAACGACATCTGGCTTGCCTGGACCGAAGTGGGTGAAGAAGGCACCCGCGTGCGCACGGCCCGCCTGAAGTGGGAGTGAGCCGGCACAGGAAGGGGGGCGCCGCGTTGGCCGCTTTCGCAAACGCGGCGCCTTTTCTTTTGCCCTGCTGTCCCGCTTCCGCAAAACCAGCCCGCCACTTGCCGTCCTTCCGGAAAACGCTAACTTTCAGTCGTTGCTTTGACCCGACGGACAAAACGGAAGGACATGAACCGACTCATCCCCCTGCTCGCCGCCTTTGCGCTGGGAGCTACCGCCGCCTTCGTGGGTGAGCGGCTCACGCGCGCCGACGTGGCTGCTGCTGCCCGCGTCATCGGTCTCGATTTCGAGGATGCCGAAATCGACTCGCTGCTGCCCAATCTGGAGCAACGCCTCGAAGACTTCGAGGAGCTGCGCGCCCACGAGTTCCCCAACGAGCTGATGCCCGCCCTGGTGTTCCATCCCTTCCCGCGCGACTTCGCCTGGCCCGAAGCGAAGGGGAAGCCCGAGTGGGGGCCGGCACCCGAGGTGCGCCTGCCCGACGACCCCGACGCGCTGGCCTTCTACTCGGTGCGCGAGCTGAGCGAGCTGATCCGCACGCGCCAGATCACCTCCGAGGCGCTCACCCGCTTCTTCCTCGACCGGCTGAAGCGCTACGACGACACACTCCACTTCGTCGTCACCCTCACCGAAGAGCGGGCCCTCGCCGCCGCCCGCCGCGCCGATGCCGAGCTGGCGCAGGGCATCTGGCGGGGGCCGCTGCACGGCATCCCCTACGGCGCCAAGGACCTCTTCGCCGCCAGCGGCTATCCCACCACCTGGGGCGCCATGCCGTACAAGGATCAGGTCATCGATCGCGATGCCGCCGTCATCCGGCGGCTCGACGAGGCAGGTGCCGTGCTCTGCGCCAAGCTGACGCTGGGCGCGCTGGCCTGGGGCGACGTGTGGTTCGGCGGCAGGACGCGCAACCCCTGGGCGCCGGAGGAGGGATCGAGCGGCTCGTCGGCAGGCTCGGCCTCGGCGGTGGCGGCGGGTTGTCTGCCCTTCGCCCTGGGCACCGAGACGCTGGGCTCCATCGTCTCGCCCTCGACGGTGTGCGGCACCACGGGCCTGCGCCCCACCTTCGGCCGCGTGAGCCGCGACGGCGCCATGGCGCTGAGCTGGAGCATGGACAAGATCGGCCCCATCTGCCGCTCGGCCGAAGACTGCGCGCTCGTGTTCTCGGTGCTGCACGGCCGCGATCCGGCCGACCCGGCCACGTACGAGGCGCCCTTCACCTACGACGCTACGCGCCCCCTCGCCGGCATGCGCGTGGGCTACGAGGCGGCCATGCGCGAGCGCGACTATCCCTTCCGGCCCTACGACAGCCTGGCGCTCGAGACGCTGCGCCACCTGGGCGTCGAGCTGGTGCCCATCACCTTGCCCGAGCTGCCCCCCATCCGTTTCATCCTCGAAACGGAAGCGGCGGCGGCCTTCGACGAGCTGACGCGCTCCAACCGCGACACGCTGCTGGTACGCCAGATACGCAACGCCTGGCCCAACGTCTTCCGGGCGGCCCGCTTCGTGCCGGGCGTCGAATACGTGCAGGCCAACCGCCTGCGCAGCCGCCTGATCGAGGACATGCAACGCCTGTTCGAGGAAAACGACATCGCCGCCTACGTGGCACCCTCGTGGCACTCGCGCAACCTGCGCATCACCAACCTCACGGGCCACCCGGCCGTGGTCGTGCCCACGGGCTTCCGCAACGGCAAGCCGGTGAGCATCACCTTCACGGGGCGCCTGCTCGACGAGGCCACCATCCTCGAACTGGCCCATGCCTTCCAGCAGGCTACCGACTATCACCGCCAGCACCCGCAGTGGTTGATGCACT
>CAYNYN010000407.1:0-2978 GCA_964401445.1 uncultured Saprospiraceae bacterium
CGCACGATCCAGTTCGACGCCTCGGGTGCGTGCAGCCGCATCGGGTCTTTCTTGCCAAGCCGGCGCTGCAGCCAGGCCAGCGGCGTGAGAAAGAGGAAAAACACGGCGCCCAGCAGCACCTTGGGCACCACCATGCCCAGCAGTTCGGCCAGACCGTACCAGCCACGCGTGATCCAGCCGGCCAGGCCGTCGAAGAACAGCCCCACCAGACCGATGCCGATGGCCACCCAGATCAGGGGTTCCCAGCGGCGGAAGTACCACACCACCAGCAGGCCCGTGGCGATGACCAGGCAGGTCTCGAGGTTTTTGGCGCGGGATTGTGGTTTTTTCATAGCGAATTTGGTTTATAGCCCCGGTGGTTCATGTTGAGTAAATTCCAAGGCTGTCAGATTTTGATCGTGACGCCCCGATACTCGGGGCAGGCTGTGACGTCGTGACGCGTAACGACGTATATCATAGATCGTCCATCGTCGCGAGCAGCCTGTCCGATTATCGGGGTAACGAGCTGTCTAACTGCAGCTTGCAGATGCTTTTTTGTTTCACAGAGTCTCACAGAGGGCTTCACTGAGAGCCACAGAGTTTGCGTTGAGCGTTGAGTGTTTGTCTCGCGCAACGACGCAAGGTTATGTAACGCAATAGTCTCTCCGTCTCTCCGTCACTCTGTCTCTCCGTCTCGTCCATTGTCCATCGTCCATCGTCAGAACAGCGTGTAAATAAACGGCGCCACGGCACTGCCGCCACCGATGACGATGAGCACGCCCAGCAACAACAACACGATGATGATCGGGGCCAGCCACCATTTCTTGCGGGCTTTCATGAAGTCCCAGAGATCGCGAAGGAATTCCATGATTGTATGGTTGAGTTTAATGAACAATATTTTGCCTCGCGCAACGACGCAACGGCGCCACGTTCCGCAACGCCTTTCCCTTTGCTCTCCTCACTCCTCACTCCTCACTCTTCACAAGCGAGCGCAGCGAGCCATTTTTCTACCACAGAGTCGCACAGAGTACACACAGAGTTCCACCGAGTTTGGTTAAACCGGTGAAACCGGTCGAATCGGTGCTTCCTCGCTCGCGCAACGACATTTTATCACTCCTCTCTCCTCTCTCCTCACTCCTCACAAGCGAGCGAAGCGAGCATCAGTCTTCCTCAAACGCCTCGTCCCACCGCTCCTTTCGGTCGCGATCGGGCTGCTGGCGCTTGTCGAACAGGTAGTTGCCCATCACCAGGTAGTCCATTTCGGTGCGCATGAAGCAGCGGTAGGCGTCGTCGGGGGTGCAGACGATGGGCTCGCCGCGCACGTTGAAGCTCGTATTGACCAGCAGGCCGTAGCCCGTCTTTTGCCGAAAGGCAGACAGCAGGCGGTGGTAGCGCGGGTTGGTGTCGGCATGGACCGTCTGCACGCGCGCCGAGAAGTCGACGTGCGTGACGGCCGGGATGTCCGAGCGCGGCACGTAAAGCCGCTCCATCATGGGCAGCGCGTGGTAGTCGTCCGGCACCGGCTTGCGCCGCGCCGCCGCCACCGGCGCCACCAGCAGCATGTAGGGCGAGGGCCGGTCCAGCTCGAAATAGCTGCTGGCCTCTTCGGCCAGCACGGAGGGCGCGAACGGCCGGAAGCTCTCGCGGTACTTGATCTTCAGGTTGAGGCGGCGCTGCATGTCTTCGTTGCGCGCATCGCCGAGGATGCTGCGGTTGCCCAGCGCCCGCGGCCCGAACTCCATGCGCCCCTGGAACCAGCCCACGGCATGGCCTTCGGCCAGCAGTCCCGCCACCACCTCCGCCAGCTCGTCGAAGTCGTCGAAGCGCCGGAAGGGGGCCCGGTAGCGCCGCGCCGTCCGCTCGATCTCCTGATCGGAAAAAGCCGGGCCCAGGTAGGCGCCCTGCATGGCATCGGGCGACGCCGGCACGCGCTCCCGACCGAAATACAGGTGATGGGCCGCCAGCGCCGCCCCCAGCGCGCCCCCGGCATCGCCGGCCGCCGGCTGCACGAAGATGTCGCGAAACAGGCCCGAGCGCAGCAGCTTGCCGTTGGCCACGCAGTTGAGCGCCACGCCGCCCGCCATGCAGAGGTGGTCGGCGCCCGTCAGGCGTTTGGCCTCGCGCGCCATGGCCAGCACCGCCTCCTCGGTCACCTGCTGGATGGCCATGGCCAGGTCGCAGTGGTGCTGTCCGATCGGCTCATCGGGCTGCCGGCGCGGAAAGCCGAACAGCGCCTCCCAGCGCCGCTCGTCCACCATGCGCAGGCCGGTGGCGTAGTTGAAGTAGCGCTGGTCGAGCCAGAGCGAGCCGTCGTCGTAGAGGCGCACCAGGTGGCGACGGATCAGCTCGACGTAGCGCTGCACCGCCTCCGAGCCCGGACGCCCGTACGGCGCCAGCCCCATCAGTTTGTACTCGCCCGAGTTGACCTTGAAACCCAGCCAGTAGGTGAATGCCGAATACAGCAGGCCCAGCGAATGCGGGAAGTGCAGCTCGCGCAAAATGCGGATGCTGCGCCCCTCGCCCACGCCCAGCGAAGCGGTGGCCCACTCGCCCACACCGTCCACCGTCAGGATGGCGGCCCGCTCGAAGGGCGACGGATAGAACGCACTGGCCGCATGCGACAGGTGATGCTCGGGAAACAGCAGCTTCAGCCGCCGCCGCGCGAACGGCATCGCCTCCGACAGCCCCTCGCGCAGGATGCGCTTCAGAAACATCTTCTCGCGCAGCCACACGGGCATGGCCCGCACGAACGAAGCCACGCCGCGTGGCGCAAAGCCGTAGTACGTCTCCAGCAGGCGCTCCAGCTTGAGCAGCGGCTTGTCGTAGAAGGCCACCGCATCCAGCTCGTCGATGCTGCGGCCGGCCTCCTCGAGGCAGTAGCGCACGGCATGGACGGGAAAGGACGCGTCGTGCTTCCTGCGCGTAAACCGCTCTTCCTGCGCCGCCGCCACGATGCGCCCGTCTTCGATCAGCGCCGCCGCCGAGTCGTGGTAAAAGGC
>CAYNYN010000408.1:0-2970 GCA_964401445.1 uncultured Saprospiraceae bacterium
TCACTGCTTCACGAGCCGCAGGGCGGCGGTGCCTTCGTCGCCCGTCACCTCGATGATCCATACGCCTTTCGGCAAATGCTGCACGGGCAGGGCGAGCACGGCGTCGGTAGCGGGCTGCCACGACTGCTGCCACAGGGTGCGCCCCTCGAGGTCGGTGGCGCGTACGCGCAACAGGCCGACAGGCGCATCGCCCTGCCAGCGCAGCTCGGCCTGGTCGGCCACGGGGTTGGGCGCCAGGCTCAGCTTTTTGGCGAAAGCCGCCTGCTCGGCAAGGCCCGTCAGCGGGCGCTCGCCCGTAGCGAACCACACGCCCCACTGCCCCTGGTCGATGAAGACGAACGGATCGCCGCCGGCCGAGATCTTGTCGGCCGCCAGCGGGATCATGGCCAGCACGGGATCGTCGAACACGCCGGCCGTGGCGTCGAAGACCATGAAGTCGTCGGCCACCGAGTAGTTGGGGAAGCCCAGCGTGGTGTTCTGGTAGATGGTGCCCACGTCGCCCGTCTCGATGTTGGCGGCCAGCACGTAGTATTCGCCGGCAAACTCGTCGAGGAAGTCGAAGGCGATGATGTAGTCCGAGTTTTTGGAGAAGGTGGGATTGCCCACGCTCGAGTTTTCGGGCAGCGTGTTGAACAGCTTCTCCACGAAGCCGTCGCCCCAGTAGTCGGCGCTGCCGTCCCACACGCGCACGAAGCCGATGTCCCAGTACTCGATGTCATTGCCGAAGGTGCCTTCGATGCGGTTGAAGGCGTCGTACATGACCCACTGCCCCGAGAAGTCGAACTCGAGCACGTCGGCATACTGCACGTCGTCGGTGGTGATGCCGCCGGTGGCGGTGGTGGGGTTGTACAGCTCGAAGGTCACCCATGTTTCCAGGCCGAAGTCATAGACCCAGATGCGGTTGTCGTAGTCGTCGGTGAGGGCGGCCAGGCGGCTGCCGTCGCGGGCGATGGCCACGTTGCGCCAGATGGGATCCGACTGGATGGTCGTCTCTTCGAAGGTGCCGTTCTGCCAGTCGAAGAGGATGGCGCGCATGGTCTGGTCGGAGGCGATGTAGACGGCCACGCTGCCGTCGTCGGTGAGGCTGGGCTTGCTCAGCGGGGCCACCGTGGTGAGCGGGTTGGCCACGGCCTGCCCGTCGGGCGAAAAGATGTAGAGCGCAGCGTGGTTGGCATCGCTCAGCAGGATGAAGTCGTCGCCCGGGTTGGGGGTGTAGTCGTTGGTGCCGCCGCCCGAGCCGCCACCGGCGCCGATGCCCACCACGTCGAAGGCGTTCTCGGCGGCCTGTACCTCGGTGGTGCCGTAGAGGTCCTGTGCCGACTGCACCACGGCCAGCCGCAGGTCGGCAAACTGCGACGACTTGGTCAGGTAGTGCGTCAGGGCACGGTAGTACACCTGCTCGGCCTTGTCCTTGCCTACGGCCGTGGCGAAGATGTAGTAGGCGCGGTTGGGGATGCCGCTGTTGATGTGCACGCCGCCGTTGTCCTGATTGCCGAAATACTGCTCGCTGGTATGCGCCGGCTGCCAGCCCGGATCGTTGAGGCTGTTGCCGCCGTTGTGCGGGTTTTCCATGTTGCGCAGAGCGCCCGAGGGGAAGTAGAAGCTGTTGGCCACGTCTTCGCCCAGCTTCCAGTCGTCGCGGTCGATCATGGTGCCGAACACGTCGGCAAAGCTCTCGTTGATGGCGCCCGACTCGCCGTAGTATTCGAGGTTGGCCTCGGCCTGGATGACGCCGTGCGACATCTCGTGGCCGGCCACGTCGAGCGCCTTGGCCAGCGGTGCGGTGAAGGCCTGGTCGCCATTGCCGTAAAACATGGCTTGCCCGTTCCAGAAGGCGTTGTCCATCTGCGAGCCGTCGGCCTCCGTCACGTCGATGAGCGAGATGATGGTGCCCCCCACCCCGTCGATCGAGTTGCGACCGAAGGTCGTGCGGAAATACTCGTAGGCCACGCCCCCGTTGTAGTGTGCCGAGACGGCCGTGGGGTTGTCCCACTGGTTGTCGGCGGTAGCCAGGTGCGAGGCGCTGAAGTTGCTGTTCTGCGGCGAGGTGCCGTTGGCCGTGATGGTCCAGATGGCACCCACGGGCTCGTCGGGCAGGTTCGAGGCGGCCGCATTGAACATGGGCCGCGACGCGTCGATCAGGTAAAAGGCGCCATTGACCTCATAGGTGTGGATGGTGCGCACCTGACCCAGCAGGTCGTAGGCCTGGGCCGTGGCGGGGCCGTCGGGCGGCAGGGCATGGGCATGCCTTCCGGCAAAATTGCAGACCTCTTCCTGGCGGTGCAGCACCTCACCCGTCCGGGCATCCACCCATACGGTCTGGCGCGACAGCAGGTGAGGCATCACCTGCACGCGCCAGGCAGGACGCGCCGGCAGGCTGCCATCCACGCCGGCCCACCAGCACGCTTCGCTGACGAGCTGCGGTGCCGGCGCCAGCATTTTTTCCATCTCGCTGAAAGGACGCAACGGCTGCCCGTTCATCACCGTCTGCACGGCCGCCTGTTCGGCTTCGGCTTTCGCCAAATGGAACCCGCCCGCATCGCCATCGACGCGGAAATAGCGGCCGTTGATGAGGAAGGGCACCCCCTCGGCATCGAGGTGGACGACCAGCTCGCCGCCATAGACGGGACGGCCGTCCTTCACCTGCTGCAGGCGCACGTGGGTCATGCCCAGCGCGTCGGCACGCAGGCTGCGCACCTGCCAGCCGTCGGCAGGCCATTGCAGCAGCGCCTCGGCCTGCTGCAGCAGCCGGCGCACGGTGGCTTCGGGCGTGGCAGCCACGGCCGAAGTCCAGCGTCCCTCCACCCATCGGGGCAGCCGCGTGGCCGGATCCAGGTGGACGCGCAGCAGTTGCGCCGCAGCCGCATTTCCCGAAAGGGGCACGGGGGCCGCAGGCAGCGTCCAATGCGTGCGGGCCGGCACGGCCTGCGCCTGAACGGCCATCCACGGGTGGCTCACGGGCCCCACCTC
>CAYNYN010000409.1:0-1673 GCA_964401445.1 uncultured Saprospiraceae bacterium
GCCTGGTGGTGACCGATGCGGGCTGCAGCTCGACGCCGTTTGCGCAAAGCGCCGTGGTCGATGAGCCGGTGCAGGCCGTCGTGCCCCAGTGCGATGCCACCACCTCCAGCGTGCTCGTCACCTGGCCCTCGGTGGCGGGTGCCGCGGGCTATGCGGTGGAAGAGGCTTCGGGCCTGTCGGGCACCCTGCTGGCCGACACGGCCTGGCAGGTCACCGGCCTGGTGCCCGAGCAGGAAGTGGTGCTGACCATCACGACGCTCAGCGGCAACGCCTGTCCGGATGCGACGGCGGTGTTCTCCTGCATGGCCAGCCCCTGCCCCGACGTGCAGATCGCGCTCGACGCGGGCGGGCCGTGGTGCGCCGATGGCAGTGCCCCTGCCGTCAGCCTTTCGGCAAACGTGACCGGCGCAACAGGCGGCCAGGGCTACTGGGAAGGGCCGGGCGTGCTCGACCTGAGCGGCCTGTTCGATGCCGACCTG
This sequence comes from uncultured Saprospiraceae bacterium, assembly GCA_964401445.1. Taxonomy (GTDB): domain Bacteria; phylum Bacteroidota; class Bacteroidia; order Chitinophagales; family Saprospiraceae; genus WFYJ01. The sequence goes on from CAYNYN010000409.1 coordinate 480, forward strand.
GCCGGGCCGGGCACGCACGAGCTGACCTACACGTGGCAGCTCGACAACTGCAGCTGGACGGCCAGCACCACGGTGGAGGTGGTGGCGCCGCCCGTAGCCGATGCGGGCCCCGACGGCGCGCTCACCTGCTTCGACGATGGCGCCGAGGTGATGCTGGGCGGCAACAGCAGCACCGGCCCCGACATCCGCTATCGCTGGTCGTGGTCGGGCGGGCCCTTCCCGGGCGACTCGACCGTGCTGCACCCCGTCGTCAGCGAACCGGGCACCTACACGCTCGTCGTCGAAAACACGGCAGCCGGATGCAGCAGCACCGACCAGGTGGTGGTCATCGATCAGCGCACGCTGCCGCAGGTCACGCTCACGCTCTCCGAGATCAGCTGCTTCGGCAATGCCGACGGCTCCATCGCCGTGACGGAGGTGACGGGCGGATTGCCGCCCTACCTCTTCTCGCTCAACGGCGCGCCCTTCAGCGCGCAGGCCGTGTTCGGCGGGCTGGGCGCCGGCACCTACACCATTGCCGTGCAGGGCGCCAACGGATGCACCGACAGCGTGACGGTCGTATTGCCCGAGCCCGAAGCGCTCGACGTGCAGATCCGGCCGATCAACGAGGAAGACCACATCGTGGTGTTTGGCGACAGCCTGGTGCTGGCCCTGCAGAGCAACGTGCCGCCCGACAGCCTCGACCAGATCGTCTGGTCGCCGGCGGGCCTGCTCGACTGCGATACGTGTGCTATGGTGACGGCCTGGCCGCAGGAAGAGACGTGGTTTACGGTCTTCGTGCGCGAGGGCGGCTGCACCGACGAGGACAGCTACTTCGTCGTGGTGGAGCGCAACCGGCCCTTCTTCGCGCCGACGGCCTTTTCGCCCAATGGCGACGGCGACAACGAACGGTTCATGATCTTCGCCGGCCCGGAAGTGGTGCGCATCCGCTACCTGGGCATTTACTCGCGCTGGGGCGAACTGGTGTTCGAGGCAAAGGATTTTCCGCCCAACGATCCGGCCTACGGGTGGGATGGCACCCACCATGGTCGCCCGGTCAACCCCGATGTCTTCGTCTGGCGGCTCGAGGTGGAGTTCGTCGACGGGAAGGTGCTGCCCTATCGCGGCGACGTGACGCTGGTGCGCTGAGGTCGTGGCCTCGCGCAAAGGAGCAACGACGCAAAGAGACGCGACGTTTTATTGCGCCGGTGGTTC
>CAYNYN010000409.1:1773-2961 GCA_964401445.1 uncultured Saprospiraceae bacterium
CCTTCACCGCGCCGTATCGCTTTGCGTGCAGTCGAATGCCACTTCCACCTCGTGCCAGGGGGCCGTGTAGCGATACTGGATGTGGTAGCCGCTGGCGTCGCAGATCTTGCGGGCGATGGCCAGGCCCAGGCCCAGGTTGCTGTGGCTGCTGTTGCCTTTGGTGAAGCGCTGGAACATGGCCTCGGGGGGCTGGTCGGGCGCCTTGCCGGTGTTGCGGATCAGGAGGCGGCACTGGCGCAGCCGCACCTCCATGCGGCCGCCCTCGTCGTTGTGCTGGATGGCGTTTTTGAGCAGGTTGGTGAGCAGGATCTCGAGCAGGGTGGCGTTGCCGCGCACCGTCTTGCAGTCGTCTTCGATGTCGGCGAGGAACTCGATGTCTTTCATTTGGGCCAGCTCCTCGAAGTCGGGCAGCAGGCGCCGCAGCGTGGCCGAGAGGTCCACCTGTTCGGTAAGGGTGTATTCGCCGTTTTCGATCTTGGTGAGCAGGGCCAATCCTTTGCCGAGGCGGGTGAGGCGTGCCAGGGCGTTTTTTGCGGAAGCGACCAGCTCGGCCTGGTGGGGCTTGAGCTCGGGGTCCTGCAGCAGCAGCTCCATCTTGCCCTGGGCGATGGCCACGGGCGTCTGCATCTCGTGCGAGGTGTGCTCGACGAACTCCTTGAGGGCCCGGTATTCGCGGCGGGCGCGGTCGGCCATCTGGGTGACGAAGGCCTTCAGCTGCACGAACTCGCGCGTGTTGGTGTCGGGCAGCTCGAGCGGGGCATTGGTGCCCACCGTGAAGCGCTCCATCTGCTCCAGGATGAGGCGGAAGGGCTTGAGCAGCTGGCGCGAAAAGACGAAGCTGAACAACAGGATGGCACCCGAGAGGGCGAAGAACAGCTTGCGCAGCATGTCGGCCACGGCCTTCTTCATGTCCTCCTCCTCGATGAAGATCTCGGTGATCTCGATGCGGTAGAGCTGATCGCCGATGGGCGACAGGGCCGTCACCTTGCGGAAGGGCTCCAGCTTCTTGGTGTAGTAGTGCACGATGAGCGTGTCGGCATAGGTGCGGATCTCTTCGGTGCGACCGTGGTTGGGCAGGGGCGTGATGTGGACGCGCTCGTTGTTGAGCGCCTCGATGGGCTTGCCCTGGCGGATGCTCTCCTTGACGATCTGCAGGTCGTGATAAAGCGTGTAGTCGGTCTCGCGCAC
>CAYNYN010000410.1:0-2910 GCA_964401445.1 uncultured Saprospiraceae bacterium
GCCACCTGTTCGGGCGTGCCGGTGGCGACGACCTGGCCGCCGCGGTCGCCGCCTTCGGGGCCCATGTCGATGATGTAGTCGGCCACCTTGATGACGTCGAGGTTGTGCTCGATGACGAGCACGGTGTTGCCCTTGTCCACCAGGCGCTGCAGTACGGCCAGCAGGTGGCGGATGTCTTCGAAGTGGAGGCCGGTGGTGGGCTCGTCGAGGATGTAGAGCGTGTCGCCGGTGTCGCGCTTGGACAGCTCTTCGGCCAGCTTGACGCGCTGGGCCTCGCCGCCCGAGAGGGTGGTGGCCTGCTGTCCGAGGGTGATGTAGCCCAGGCCGACGTCCTGCAGCGTCTTGAGCTTGCGGTGGATGCGCGGGATGTTTTCGAAGAAGCTGACGGCTTCGTCCACCGTCATTTCGAGCACGTCGTTGATGGACTTGCCCTTGTAGAGCACCTCGAGCGTTTCGCGGTTGTAGCGGCGGCCCAGGCAGGTCTCGCACTCGACGTACACGTCGGGCAGGAAGTTCATCTCGATGACGCGCATGCCCGAGCCCTTGCAGGTCTCGCAGCGCCCGCCCTTGACGTTGAACGAGAAGCGGCCGGGCTTGTAGCCCCGGATTTTCGACTCGGGCAGGTCGGCGAACAGCTTGCGTATCTCGGTGAACACGCCCGTGTAGGTGGCGGGGTTGGAGCGGGGCGTGCGGCCGATGGGCGACTGGTCGATGTCGATGACCTTGTTGATGTGGTCGAGCCCCTTGATTTCCCGGAAGGGGAGGGGGTTCTTGAGGCTCTTGTAGAAGTGCTGGCGCAGGGCGGGGTAGAGCGTCTCGTTGATGAGCGACGACTTGCCGCTGCCCGACACGCCGGTGATGCAGGTGAAGGTGCCCAGCGGGATGGCCACGTCCACGTCCTTGAGGTTGTGGCCGGTGGCGCCTTTCAGCTCGAGCCACTTGCCCGAGCCGGCGCGTCGTTGGGCGGGCACCTCGATGCGGCGCGTGCCGCGCAGGTAGTGGGCCGTGAGCGTGTCTGTTTTGGCGAAAGCCTCGGGCGTGCCCTGGCCCACCACGGCGCCGCCGTGCTTGCCGGCGCCGGGCCCCAGGTCGATGATGTAGTCGGAGGCCAGCATGATGTCGCGGTCGTGCTCGACGACGATGACCGTGTTGCCGATGTCCACCAGCTCGCGCAGCGCCTCGATGAGGCGGTGGTTGTCGCGCTGGTGCAGGCCGATGCTGGGCTCGTCGAGGATGTAGGTGATGCCCGTGAGCTTGGACCCTATCTGGGTAGCCAGGCGGATGCGCTGCGACTCGCCGCCCGAGAGGGTGCGTGCGGGGCGGTCGAGCGAGAGGTAGTCGAGGCCCACGTCGAGCAGGAAGCCGATGCGCAGGCGCAGCTCCTTGAAGATGTCGCGGCCGATGGTGCGCTGGCGCTCGCTGAGGGTGGGTTCGACCTCTTCGATCCAGCGGTGGAGCGTGGCCAGGTCCATGCGGGCCAGCTCGCCGATGTGCTTGCCGGCGATGCGGAAGTGGAGGCTCTCCTTGCGCAGGCGGTAGCCCGCGCAGTCGGGGCACGTCTGCACGGTCATGAACTCTTCGGCCCACTGGCGCACCTTTTCCGATGAGGTTTCCTCGTACCAGCGCCTGAGCATGCCGGTGAGGCCCTCGTAGGTCAGGTCGTACACCTGCTCTTCGTCGTCGTCGGCGCGCTTGTGGGCCACCTGTATTTTTTCGCCGCCGCCGTAGAGGATGAGGTCGAGCGCCTCTTTGGGGATGTCCTTGATGGGCGTGGCCAGCGAGAAGCCGTATTTCTTGGCTATGGCGCGCAGCTGCTTGAACGTCCAGTTCTGGCGGGCCTCGCCCAGCGGCGCCAGGCCGCCCTTGTTGATGCTGCGCTCGGGGTCGGGGATGACGCGGCGGATGTCCACCTCGTTGACGGTGCCGAGGCCGTTGCAGGTGGGGCAGGCGCCGTAGGGCGAGTTGAAGCTGAAGGTGTTGGGCGACGGCTCCTCGTAGCTGAGGCCCGTCTCGGGGTCCATGAGGTGCTTGCTGAAGCCGTGCAGCTCGCCCGTGTCGTAGTCCATCACCATGACGACGCCCTCGCCCATCTTGAGGGCGGTGCGCAGCGACTCGGCCAGCCGCTCCTCGCGGTTGGCGCGCAGGCGATCGACCACCAGCTCGATGTCGTGCACCTTGTAGCGGTCGAGCTTCATGCCCGGCTTGATGTCGGTGAGCTGGCCGTCGACGCGCACCTTGGCGAAGCCCTGCTTGCGCACCTGCTCGAACAGCTCGCGGTAGTGGCCCTTGCGGCCGCGCACCAGGGGGGCCAGCACCACGATGCGCCTTTCGGCAAATTTTTCCCGGATGGCGGCCAGCATCTGCTCTTCGGTGTACTGCACCATGCGCTTGCCCGTCTTCCAGGACCAGGCTTCGCCGATGCGGGCGAACAGCAGGCGCAGGAAGTCGTACACCTCCGTCACGGTGCCCACCGTCGAGCGCGGGTTGCGGCTCGTCGTCTTCTGCTCGATGGCGATGACGGGGCTCAGCCCGGTGATCTGCTCCACCTCGGGCCGCTCCATCTCGCCGATGAACTGGCGGGCATAGGCCGAAAAGGTCTCCACGTAGCGCCGCTGCCCCTCGGCGTAGATGGTGTCGAAGGCCAGCGACGACTTGCCGCTGCCGCTCAGGCCCGTGATCACGGTCATCTTGTTGCGCGGGATGCGCACGTCGATGCCCCTGAGGTTGTGCTCGGCGGCGCCGCGCACCTCGATGAACTCGGGCTCGTCTTCGATCAGTGCCACCTCGGCGGCGGCGGTATGTTCGGGTTGCTTCTTCAAGGTCGTCTATGGTTTGCAGATGAGGCTTTACGCAAAACGCGGTTCGGGAAAATTGGTTGTCCGGGCGCTGGCCATCTATGCGATGGACGAT
>CAYNYN010000411.1:0-2852 GCA_964401445.1 uncultured Saprospiraceae bacterium
TCAACACCGAGCGAAGCGAGTCTCAACCGTCAGATCCTCGATTCCTCACATCCTCGGTTCCTCCCCGCTCACACCTCCCACGTCAGCTCGATCTCTTCGGTTTCGGGGTGTGCCTGACAGGTGAGCACGTAGCCCTCGGCCACCTCCTCGTCGTCGAGGGCGAGGCAGACGTCCATGCGTGCCTTGCCCTTCAGGATTTTGGCCATGCAGGTCGAGCAGGCGCCCGAGGTGCACGAATAGGGCGGGTCGAGCCCGGCGTCGAGGGCTGCCTCGAGGATGGTTTTGCCGGCAGGCACCTCGATGACGTGCGTCTGGCCGTCGAGGTGGACGACGACTTTCGCTGCCCCCGTCGGTGGCGACTCGACGTTCTTCGCCTCGGCAGGCACGGCTTCCGTTTCCAGCGGCGTGAAGTACTCCAGGTGTATGCGGCGCTCCTCGATGCCGGCCGCCAGCAACGCGCGCCGGACGGTCTCCATCATGCCGGTGGGGCCACAGATGAAGTACTCGCAGTCGTCGTACAGGGGCTGGTGCCGCTGCAGGAAATCGTGCACCATTTCGGCATCGATGCGGCCGGTGCGGCCCTGCCACAGCACGTGTCGCTTGCCGAACCAGCCCCCCACCCCACTGGCGCGCTCCGTCTCGGGCCGACTGAGCGTGTACTCCACCACGAACTGGCCTTCGTAGCGTTGCGCCAGCGCGTCGAGCTCCTTGCGGAAAATGATGGACTGCTCGTTGCGGTTGCCGTAGAGCAGGAAGACCGAGCTCTGGGGCTCCTCTTCGAGCACCGCCTTGATGATGGCCATCATGGGCGTAATGCCACTGCCCGCCGCAAACAGGTAGTAGGTCTTGCGATGGTCGGGATGCAGGTCGGGCGTGAAACGGCCCTGCGGCGGCATGACTTCGATCTCCATGCCGGCAGCGGCGTGGTCGTTGAGCCAGTTGGACACCAGGCCGCCGGGCACGCGCTTGACGGTGACGGCCAGCACGCCTTCGTGCGGCGCGGTGCAGATGGAATACGAGCGGCGCTGCTCCCTGCCCTCGATCTGCAGGCGCAGCGTCAGGTACTGGCCCGGCTTCCAGCGAAACGTTTCCTTCAGCTCGTCGGGCAAATCGAAGACGATCGTCACGGCGTCGGGCGTCTCCGGACGCACTTCCCGTATGCGCAAGGTGTAGAATCTGGCCATTCGTTTCGGTTTTTCGATTAAATTCATGGGCCCAAACAGCAATTCGAGTCCCTCTGTTTTCAAAGCGATGCAAAAGTACACGGCCATGTGGAAAGACCTGAAATATCTGCTGGCGTACACGGCACCCCTGGCGCTGGCCCTGGGCCTGGCATGGGGCGGCGCATGGAGCTGGGCTGCCGTGATCCTCACCTTCGGCATCATCCCCGCGCTCGAGCTGGTACTGCCGGCCTCCACGGCCAACGTGCCGCCCGAAGAGGAGCCGATACGGGCGCGCCGCCGCTTTTTCGACCTGTTGCTCTACGTGCACGTCCCCCTGCTCTACACACTGGTGTTGTGGTACTTCCACGTGCTGACCCACGAGCCGCTGAGCACGAGCGAGCTGCTCGGCCTGACGCTGGGCACCGGCATCATGGTGGGCTCGTTCGGCATCAACGTAGGGCACGAGCTGGGGCACCGCCCCGAGTGGTATCATCAGGCTTTCGCCAAAATGCTGCTCGTGCCGGCACTCTATGCCCATTTCACCATCGAGCACAACCGCGGCCATCACAAATGGGTGGCCACGCCGCTCGACCCCTCCACGGCGCGACGCGGTGAGCCCATCTACCGATTCTGGCTGCGCTCCATCGCGGGCGTGTGGCGCAATGCCTGGCAACTCGAACGCCGCCGCCTCGAGGCCAAAGGGCTGCCCTTCTTCAGCCTGCACAACGACATGATCGTCAACCTGCTGGCCGAGGCGGCCTGGATCGCCCTCGCCGTATTCCTGTTCGGCTGGGCCGTCGTGCCGGCCCTGCTCGTCATCGCCCTGATCGGCGTGCTGCTGCTCGAATCGGTCAACTACATCGAGCACTACGGGCTGCTGCGCCGCGAGCTGGCACCGGGTCGCTACGAACGCGTCTTGCCCCGCCACTCGTGGAACTCCGACCACGAGCTGGGCCGCATCTTCCTCTACGAGCTGACGCGCCACTCGGACCACCACTACAAGGCTTCGCGCAAATACCAGATCCTGCGTCACATGGACGACAGCCCGCAGCTGCCCTTCGGCTACCCCATGTCGATCCTCATCGCGCTGATTCCGCCGCTGTGGTTCCGCCTCATGGACCACCGCGTGGAAAGCCTCGGGCTGCAGGCCGCCGCATAGCGCTTTCCGCCCGGGCGGTTATTTTTGCCGAAAGGCAAAAACAGCATATGAAAATCGACCCCAACGCTGCGCAGAAAATCGATGCCTACATCGACAAGCAGGCGGACTTCGCCCGCCCCATCCTGCACACCCTGCGCCAATGGATTCGCGAGAGCCATCCCGCCGTCATCGAAGACTACAAATGGGGCGGCCCCCACTTCCACCTCGGCAAGGGCCTGGTGATGGGCATGGGTGGTTTCAAGCACCACGTGTCCCTGTTTTTCATGGAAGGTGCGCTGATCGAAGACCCCTACGGGCTGCTGGCCCAGGGCAAGGGTGAGGCGATGCGCCATGTCAAGCTGACGAGCGAGGAGGAGCTGCACCAGCACGAGCAGGCCATCCGCTACTACCTGAGTGAGGCGTTCAGGAATGCCGAGGCTGGCCGGAAGGTGGACAAAAAAGCACTGCGCAAGCCCCTCGTCATTCCCGACTGGGTCAGGGAGGCCCTGCAAAAGGTGCCCGATGCCTGGGCCAACTTCGAGGGCATGTCC
>CAYNYN010000412.1:0-2830 GCA_964401445.1 uncultured Saprospiraceae bacterium
CCCATCTCGCGGGCCTGCTCCAGCGGCACGTCGGCCACGAGCGCTTTGAGGCGCAGGAGCGTGTGGTCGAGCTCGCTGAGGCGGATGGCCACCTCGAGCGAGGCGGCCGTGTCGAACTGCTGGGACAGGGGTTGGAGGCCCAGCCGCTCGAGGGCGCTCATGACGGGGCCCATGAGGGTGTAGTCGAACGAAAGGCGGACGTGCTGCTCGCGCACCCGCTCCACGATCCGGGCCTTGCCGAGGGCGTCGGCGGTGGCTTCGCGGTAGGCGCGGATGAGGCCCGAAGTGCCCAGCAGCGTGCCTCCGAAGTAGCGCACGACGATGACCACCACGTTGGTCAGTCCGAAGCTGTCGATCTGGCCGAGGATGGGGCGCCCGGCCGTGCCCGAGGGCTCGCCGTCGTCATTGGCGCGAAAGCGTGTGCCGTCGTAGCCCAGGCGCCACGCGAAGCAGTGATGGCGCGCCTTGGGATGCGCCTTGCGCACCTCCTCGAGGCGGGCCAGTGCCTCAGCTTCCGTGCGGACCGGGAAGGCATAGGCCAGGAACTTGCTGCCGCGGTCGCGGAACAGTCCTTCGGCAGGAGCGGCAATGGTCTTGTAGGTATCGGTGGTGGATGCGCTCATCGCTGTTGTGCCTTGTCCCACACTTCCGCAGGGGCGGCGTCGGGGCGCAGCCGGTCGAGCTCGGCGATGAGGTCGTCGAGCTCCCAGGCGTCTTCGAGCCGATAGGGGCCGATGGCCGTGCGCTTGAGTGCCGTGAGGTAGGCCCCGCTGCCCAGCGCCTGCCCGAAGTCGTGGGCGAGCGAACGGATGTAGGTACCCTTGCTGCAGGCCACGCGGAAGTGGACGCGGGGCAGCTCCAGCCTGGTGAGCTCGAATTCGTAGATCGTCACCTTGCGGGGCTCCACCTCCACCGCCTCGCCGCGGCGCGCGCGCTTGTAGAGCGGCTGGCCATCTACCTTGATGGCGGAAAAGATGGGCGGCACCTGCTCGATCTCGCCGATGAAGCGCTGGCGTGCCTGTTCGAGCTGTTCGAGCGTGATGTGCTCCCAGTCGTATTCCTGGTCCACCTCGGTCTCGGCGTCATAGGAAGGGGTGGTGGCTCCCAGCACCAGCGTGCCTTCGTACTCCTTGGGCAGCCCCTGCAGCTCGTGCAACTGCTTGGTGGCCTTGCCCGTGGCAATGATGAGCAAGCCCGTAGCCATGGGGTCGAGCGTGCCGGAGTGGCCTACCTTGATCTTGCGCACGCCCAGCACCTTGCGCAGGCGGTTGCGGATCTTGCTGACCACGTCGAAAGAGGTCCAGCCTTCGGGCTTGTTGACGAGGAGAATTTCGCCGGAGAGGAAATCGCGTTCAGAAAGAGGGTCGTCCGCGTTCATGATTCAGATTGTTCAGGATTCTTTTCGGGCTTTGGCTTTCGCCAAAAAAGAAACGCTGCCACTCACTGCCAGCGCGTTTGCCCACGTCCGTAATTTTTTACAAAATTAGGCGAAAATTGGTTTTGATGAAATGGTTGCGCCTCGCACTCCGCACGCTCTTGACACTCCTGTTACTTTTCGGCCTGTACGTGGCCGTGATGTTGCTCGTGGGCACCGTGTCTGATTATCAGCCCGATGACATCGAGCCGCTGACGCCATTTCGCGAAAGCGATGTCCACGTGCATGCCGACAGCACCTTCACGGCCCTCATCTGGAATCTGGGCTACGGCGGCCTGGGGCGGGAATCGGACTTCTTTTTCGACAACGGGCGCTATCTCACCAGCGGCGGCCACGACGTGCGGCCATCGCGCGAGGTGGTGCGCAAGAACGTGGAGGGCATCATCCAGACCATCCGCTCGCACCCGGCCGATTACTTCCTGCTGCAGGAAGTGGATCGCCACTCGCGGCGCTCTTTCTTCACCAACGAGTTCGAGCTCATCGCCGACGCCTTGCCCGGCTATGCGGCCTTTTTCGCCACCAACTACCGGGTGTGGCACATGCCATTGCCGTTGCTCGAGCCCTGGAACGCCTATGGACAGGTAGAGTCGGGGCTGGCCACCTATCTGAAGGTGCAGCCCTACGAGTCGTTTCGCTATCAGTTGCCCGGCAATTTCGAGTGGCCCACGCGCATCTTCCAGCTCGACCGCTGTGTGTCGCTCCATCGCATCCGCACCCGCTTCGGTCCCGACCTGGTGGTGATGAACATCCACCACTCGGCCTACGACGACGGCGCGCTCAAGCGGCAGCAGAACGACTTTTTGCGCAAGCTGGCCATCGGCGAATACGAGCGCGGCAGTTTCGTGCTCATCGGCGGCGACTGGAACCAGTGCCCGCCGGGCTTCCCCTTTGACAAGTTCATGCCGGGCCGCACCCAGGGCTACACCCAGCTCAACCTGCCGGCCGACTTCATGCCCGAAGGCTGGCAGTGGGTCTATGACCCTGACACGCCCACCAACCGCAAGGTGCGCGACCGGTACGCGCCCGATTCTACTTTCGTCACCCTGATCGACTTCTACCTGCTGTCGCCCAACCTCGAAGCGCTCGAGGTGCATACCATCGACCTGGACTTCGAGTACAGCGACCACCAGCCGGTGTGGCTGAAGGCGCGGGTGAGGGAAGGGGAGACGGAGAGACAGAGTGAAGGAGAGACGGAGTGAGGAGAGACGTTTTCGAGCCTCGAAAAGGCTCGCAAACGTTGGTGGATATTTTGTGAGACGGAGAAACAGAATGAAAGAGAGACCGAGTGAATAGAGAGGCGTTGCGTACCGTTGCGTCGTCGCGGCGTTGCGCGAGGCATCGAGGAACCGATATTACCACCGGTTTTACCGATTCACCCGATTCCACCAAAAACTC
>CAYNYN010000413.1:0-2805 GCA_964401445.1 uncultured Saprospiraceae bacterium
AGGAACCGATTTTCCCGATTGCACCTGACTTTGTGGTCACTCTTCTCTCCTCTCTCCTCACTCACTCTTCACTCTGTCTCTCCGTCACTCCGTCTCTCTTTCACTCCGTCTCTCCCTCACTCTCCCAGCAGCTCCCGCTTCTTCTGGTCGTACTCTTCCTGCGTCAGCAGGCCGATGCGGCGCAGCTCGTTCAGCTTGTTGAGCTGGTCGAGCAGGTCGGGCTCGTCTTCGAGCAGCTCGTGGGTGGGCGCTTCCGATTCTTGCGTGGCGGGGGGCTCTTGCGCTTCCTGCTGCGGCAGTTGCTCGGGCAGGCGGAAGCCGTTGGCGACGAAGGCCTCGTAGAGGGGCTGCACGCGCAGGTAGGCCAGCGCCTCGTGCGTCTTGATGCGGTCGAAGTCGTCGAAGCCGAGGGCGACGGCCGTGTCGAGGTGGGCAAACGCCTTGTCGGCCTGCTCGAGCAGCGAGTAGGCGCAGGCCAGGTTGAAGTGGATGGCCGGGTTCTGCGGATCGATCTGGCGGGCCTGCTCGAAGGCTTCGAGCGCCTTGTCCACCTCGAACTCTTCGAAGTGCTCCTTGCCCTGCTGGATGAGCGCCTTGACCTTCTTGCGCTCGGCGCGCGTGAGGCGCGGCTTCTTGCGGGGCGGCTGGTCGGGCACCAGGTCTTCGCGGCGGTGGCGCGGCACGTGCCGGCGCGCGGCGCGGCGCGGCCGGTCGTACTCGGGCTGGTGGTAGCCACGCCGGCGGTAGTCGGGGCGCTCCTGCCCGAAGCGCTCTTCGATGTAGCGGCGGTTGTACTTCTCGTCGAAGCGCTCGGGATCCATGGTGAAGAAGGCCACCGCGTCGATCAGCCCCAGCAGGAACGAGATGCCCGTGCCCAGCAACAGCAGGTAGAGGATGCCCAGGCCGGGCTGCCGCAGGTAGAAGCGGTGCACGCCCAGTCCACCCAGAAACAGGGCGAGAAAAGCGGCCACGTGTTTGTTTTTCATGCGATGGCGATTGCGCGAGCGGACAACGGTATCATCGAGGGCAAGCGTTCGGGGCATATCCGGCTGATTTTTGGTGCAGTCTGCAGGATACGCCCTGGGCGCCGTTTGCCGAAAGGCAAATCTATGGAAATGGCTGCACAGCCGACGAATGGCGCCTGCCGGCCGCATTGCCCGGGCAAATGCCGCTGGCTCAGAGCTGGCGCAGCAGCGCCTCCATGCTCACGCGCGCACGCACGATCTCGGCCACGCGCTCGATGGGCACGCGCTCCTGCTGCAGCGTGTCGCGCTCGCGAAGGGTGACGGTGCCGTCCTCGAGCGTGTCGTAGTCCACCGTGATGCAGTAGGGCGTGCCGATGGCGTCCTGGCGGCGATACAGCTTGCCGATGCTGCCCGTGTCGTCGTACTGGCAGTTGAAGCTGTACTTGAGCGCGTCGAAGATCTGACGGGCTTTGGATACGAGCTGGTCGTCGTTGCGCTTGAGGGGCAGCACGGCGCACTTGACGGGTGCCAGGGCAGGGTGCAGCTTGAGCACCTCGCGCGTGTTGTCCTGGCCGGGCACCTGCTCCTCGACCAGGGCGTGGCTCATCACGGCCAGGAACATGCGGTCGCAGCCGATGGACGTCTCCACGACGTAGGGGATGTAGGACTGCTGCAGCTCGGGATCGAAGTACTGCAGCTTCTTGCCCGACAGCTCCTGGTGGTTGCGCAGGTCGAAGTCGGTGCGCGAGTGGATGCCTTCCAGCTCGCGGAAGCCGAACGGAAAGGCGAACTCGATGTCGACGGCGGCATTGGCGTAGTGGGCCAGGTTGTCGTGGTCGTGGAAGCGCAGCTTCTCGGGCGGCGTGCCCAGGGCCAGGTGCCACTTCATGCGGCGCTCCTTCCAGTACTCGTACCACTCCATCTCGGTGCCGGGCCGCACGAAGAACTGCATCTCCATCTGCTCGAACTCGCGCATGCGGAAGATGAACTGGCGCGCCACGATCTCGTTGCGGAAGGCCTTGCCGATCTGCGCGATGCCGAAGGGTATCTTCTGGCGCGTGGTCTTCTGCACGTTGAGGAAGTTGACGAAGATGCCCTGGGCCGTCTCGGGACGCAGGTAGAGCTTGCCCTCCTCGCCGGCGATGGCGCCGAGCTGCGTGCTGAACATGAGGTTGAACTGGCGCACCTCGGTCCAGTTGCGCGAGCCCGTCTCGGGATCGGCGATCCCGTACTCGTCGATCATGGCCTTGAGCTCGGCCAGGTCGCCGGCGCTCATGGCTTTCGCCAAACGCTGACGCACCGCCTCGAGCTGCTCGGCGTATTTGGCCACGCGCGGGCTCTCGGCCAGAAACTTGTCGCGGTCGAAGGCCTCACCGAAGCGCTTGGCCGCCTTGGCCACCTCCTTGTCGATCTTGGCCTGGATCTTCTCCATGTAGCCCTCGATGAGCTGGTCGGCGCGGTAGCGGCGCTTCGAGTCCTTGTTGTCGATGAGCGGGTCGTTGAACGCATCGACGTGGCCCGAGGCTTTCCACGTCTTGGGGTGCATGAAGATGGCCGCGTCGATGCCCACGATGTTTTCGTGGAGCTGCACCATGGCCTTCCACCAGTACTCCTTGATGGCGTTCTTCAGCTCCACGCCGTTGGGACCGTAATCGTACACGGCGCTCAGGCCGTCGTAGATCTCGCTCGAAGGGTAGATGAATCCGTATTCCTTGCAGTGGGCGATCAGCTTCTTGAACTGTTCGGCTGTCTGACTCATGTTGCTTGGTGCTTTCTCCTGGTTCGAAAAATTTGGGGCACGTTGCGTCAGGCGCCCCCGCTTTGGAACGTGCAAAGGTAG
>CAYNYN010000414.1:0-2764 GCA_964401445.1 uncultured Saprospiraceae bacterium
GGACAGCTATGGACTGGTTATGGCATTTGCTTGCAGGCAGCGTGGCTTTTTACGTAGGAGCCCAGCTGCTCAGCGGCGTGGAGATTCAGGGATTCACGCGGGCGTTGCTGCTGGCCGCGGTGTTCGGCCTGCTGAGCGCTACCGTGGGCAAAGTGCTCGACTTCATCGCCACCCCCATCAACTGGATCACCCTGGGGCTGTTTCATCTCGTCATCGACGCCTTGCTCATCATGCTGGCCGACTGGCTGCTCAAGGGCGTGCGCGTGCGCAACTTCTGGTGGGCCCTGGCGCTGGCTGCCGTGGTGGCCGTCGTCAACAGCATACTCTTCCGCATCTTCTGAGTGCGGCTTTCGCCAAAAGGCAGGCCTTCGGGTGCAGCACGAGCGGGCTGCGCCCCTTATCTTGTCGGCCGGTACCGAAAAAAAGAAAACCATGAAGCACCAACGATGGACCCTGCTCGCCCTGAGCGTGCTCGTGAGCGCCCTGAGCTGGTGGGGCTGCAGCCAGAGCCCCCAACCGGAGCAGACGCCTTCGGCGGAAGCGCAGGAAACGCAGGCAACGACAGCCCCTGCCGCAGAGGCCCCGCAGCAGGCGCGCACCCGGGGTGGCGCGGGCGAGGCAGAGACCCTCACCGGCGGCCTCGCCAAGGACCTGAGCAGTGTGGACGTGGCCCTGCCCATGGAATGCCGAGGGCAGGAGCCGTCGTGGCATCTGAGCCTCACCGAAGAGGCCATCACGCTGCGCCGGCTGGGCGAGCCGATACTCGTGTTCGAGCCCGCCACGTTTCGCCCTTCGGGAGGCGCCTTCCTGCTGTTCACCTCCAACAAGGAAGGCCATAGCCTGAGCCTGATGCTGGTAGACGAAGCCTGCACCGATCCCATGGACGGCACCAACTACCCCTACAGCGTCAAGATGACGGTGGACGGGAAGACCTATGGCGGCTGTGCCCGGCCGGTGCGCTGAGCCGCGCACCAAACAATTATCTCGCTGACAAAAGCCGGATCATGAATTCGGTTTTTGCTGAAATGTCTTTGACATTGCGGCAATTTTTGGATAAGTTTGCAAGCGATCTGTGTCCAATCCTTCCCGAATTCCGGTTACATACGTGTGAGCAAAACTGGTGGTGTGCGTCTGCCTCGTGCAGTGGAGGCGCTCTTCGGCACTTTGCTTTGGCATGTTTTTTTTACCAGACATCGATTCGATGTCCGAGGGCGAAAACCTGCGCATTGACCGCCACGCGTGCGGATGCGGCAGGTGTGCGAATGCTACTGACAAAAAAGGCTAACGCCAGAATCCCATGAATCCCATGAAACGACGAATCGTCTTTCTATTTCCCGTGCTGTGGTGGGTGGCGAGTTGTACCTCCGACACGTTCCTCGAACCCACGCCCATAGACGTGCAGCTGGAGCAAGCCCTCAAGGCTGCCGGCAATGGCACCCTCGACTACTGGAAACTTCCCGACCCGGACGACCTCGACAAAATCCCGCAGGATCCGAAAAACCCGCTGACGCCCGAGAAGGTGGAGCTGGGCAAGCTGCTTTTCTACGAGACGGGCCTGGGGCAACTGGCCAAGCGCCCCGAAGGCAAGGAGACCTACTCGTGCGCCACCTGCCACGTGCCCGAGGCCGGCTTCACCCCCTGCAACGTGCAGGGCGTGGCCGACGGCGCCATCGGCTTCGGCAACCTGGGCGAGGCACGCCACATGATGCCCACCTATGCCCCCGAGGAGGCCGACGTGCAGGGCAACCGCCCGCTCAGCGTGCTCAACGTGGCTTACGTGCAGAATACGCTGTGGAACGGTCAGTTCGGCAGCAACCACAACAACAAGGGCACCGAAGACCGGTGGGCACTCGATACGTTCACCCTGGTCAACTACCTGGGCTACTACGGCCTGGAGAGCCAGAACATCGAGGGCTTCAAGCTGCACCGCATGGCTATCGACCATCCGAAGGTGCTCGACACGTTCGGCTATCGCCAGCTGTTCGATCTGGCTTTTGCCGACTGGCCCGAGGAGGAGCGCTACTCGCACGAGACGGCCAGCCTGGCCGTGTCGGCTTATCTGCGCACGCTGCTGACCAACGATGCGCCCTTCCAGCGCTGGCTCAAGGGCGAGCTCGACGCCATGACGCAGCAGGAGAAGCGCGGCGCCCTGCTCTTCTTCACCGATGCGGGCTGCGCCAACTGCCACACGGGACCGGCGCTCAACAACAACGCCTACTTCGCCATTGGCGTCAAGGGGATTTACCAGACGTCGGCGCCCCTGGCCACCGATGTCAACGACAAACGCAACCTGGGGCGGGGCGGCTTCACCGGCCGCCCGGAAGACATGTACAAGTTCCAGGTGCCGCAGCTGTACAACCTCAAGCATGCCGGCTTCTACTTCCACGGCTCCAGCAAGCGCAGCCTGCGCGAGGTGGTCGAATACTTCAACGAGGCGGTGCCCGAAAACCCCGACGTGCCGCTCGCCCAGATCGCTCCGACTTTCCGCCCGCTGCATCTGACCGAACAGGAGATCGAAGACCTGACGGCCTTCCTCGAAAATGCCCTGTACGACCCGCACGTAGTGGAGAAATACGTACCCGATGCCGTGCTCTCGGGCAACTGTTTCCCGAACAACGATCCCGTGTCGCGGCAGGATCTGGGCTGCGAATAAGGGCGGTGTTTGCCGAAAGGCACTAAAGCGTCGGTGAATGATGATGAATATCGCGTCAGGAGGAGGATTCGAGTATTCGAGGAACCGAGGATCTGACAGTTGAGACTCGCT
>CAYNYN010000415.1:0-2726 GCA_964401445.1 uncultured Saprospiraceae bacterium
TTTGCATGGCTTCCGTTTTTCAGGCAATGGGACGTTGCTGCTGGAGCGAGGTTTAATCTTCCCAGGGCTTTTTCGGAAACCAACAGCCTCAATCCTCTTTCTCCAATAGCTGCAAGGTACCCTCATACCGTTCCGGCGGCCGTTCCTGGGGGCGCGCGATCTGCGGCACGCTTCTGAACTCGACGCGCAGCTTGTAGCCATCGAGGGCCACGAGCAGGGGGCCCAGCATGGCGTCGAGCAGCTCGCGCGCCTTCTCTTTGGCGCGGTCATAGACGTGGTCTTCGCGTATGGCCTCGTCGCGGAAGGCTTCGCGCAGCAGCTCGAAGTTTTCGTTGAAGTCGGCGCTCTGGATCTCGCGCAGCCAGCCGATGTCGAGCTGGTCGATGCGGGGATAGACCTCGTGGCTGAGGATTTCGGGCTCGGGCAGCGTGACCACCACCTCTTTGGTGGCCGGCACCACGCGCAGGTCGAAGTACTTGTCGAGGCGAAAGCCCACCTTCAGCACACTCATGGCCGACACCTGCACCTCCGTCTCCGAAATGGCAAAGCCGAACAGGCGCGTCTGCATCTGCTTGCTGAGCCCCTTGCGGTCGCGCACCTCGAGCGTGGCCAGCTCGGCGATGGTGCGCGTCACCTTCTCTTTCAGCATGCCCTTGCTGCGCGAAAAGTCCTGGATGCGGGCGCGCTCCTGCAGCCGTTTGATCATGGGCGTGAGTGCTTCCGACAGGCCGATGCCGCAGGGCGAGTCGGCCTTGAGGCCCTTGATCCATACCAGCCCGCGCTCGTCGGGAAAGACGCGCGCGATGACGGCATTGATGACCGTGCACGAGTAGCGGGCGGTGACCTCGTAGAACCGCTCGACGGCGTTGGTGGCCAGCGTCTGGTACCACGCCTCGTAGTCGGCAGCCGAGGTGTCGCGCAGGCGGGTATAGTCTTCGAAAATCAGCTCGCTCACCCATTCGTGCTGCGCCGCGTAGGCTTCGTGCATGGCCTGGCGGAGGCTGTCGGGCACCCCCAGGCGGTTGGCCAGATGGTCGAGCATGGCCGTATGCAGCTGCCAGACGAGCTGCTGAAACTCACGGTGATAGCGGAAGGGATGCTCGAGCACGGGGATGGCCAGCTCTTCGTCGATCTTGCCTTCGAACTGGCTGGGGCGAAAGGTGAGCTGCACCTCTTTGGGCACGTGGGTGTAGTCGGCCATCTGCGTCTGGTAGTACTGCCATCCGATGATGCCCACCACGCTGACCAACGTGACGGCCAGAAGGATGCGAACGAAGCCCCCGGAACGGGCAGGCGGGTGTTTCTGTGCCATAATCGATTCATTGCGCTCGGAATGGCCGCAAAAAGAGCGCCATACCGACGATGCACCGTTGAGACGCAGCGAAGGACCAAAAGGATACGCCAGTGGGAAGGGAAATCAGGCGTCGATGTTGTATTGCTTGATCTTGCGGTAGAGCGTCCTTTCGGAAATGCCGAGCTCACGCGCTGCGTCCTTGCGGCGGCCGTTGTGCTTTTTCAGCGCCTTCTTGATGTACTCTTTCTCCATCTCTTCGAGCGAGAGCGTCTCCTCGACCACTTCGGCCTCTGCCTCGCCGGGCTCATCGGCAATAATGACGGGCCGGTAAGCACGCTGCGCCTGCACGGCTTCGCCACCGGCCTGACCGGTGCGTGCCGCCGGCAACAGACTGGAGTAATCGGTCATGGGCGCACTGGCATAGTCATTCCAATCCCCTGACGCGGGCATGGCTGGCAGCGAGGTGCCGTCCGGCATGTCGAGGCCGTTCTTGTGCACCAGCTCCACGACGAGCGACTTGAGGGCATTGAGGTCGCGCTTCATCTCGAACAGCAGCTTGTAGAGAATCTCGCGCTCGCTCATGTCGAACTTGCCACCGCCTTCGCCCTCGGGCACGGCCAGGCTGAAAGACTCCGGCTGTCCGATATCGGGCACCACGCGCAGCACATCTTCGGGGGTGATGTCCCGCTTTTCCGAAAGGACGGAGAGGCGCTCCACCACGTTCTTCAACTCGCGGATGTTGCCCGGCCAGCGGTATTGCAACATCAGCTCGAGGGCCTCGGGCGTGAAGCGGATCGGCTCGGTGCGGTAGCGCTCGGCAAACTCGACGGCGAACTTGCGCGCCAGGATGGGGATGTCTTCGGGGCGTTCGCGCAGCGCCGGCAGCCGAATGGGCACGGTGGCCAGGCGATAGTACAGGTCTTCGCGGAACTTGCCCTTTTTCACCTGCTCGAGCAGGTCCTTGTTGGTGGCCGCCACCACGCGCACGTCGGTCTTGAGCACCTTCGACGAGCCCACGCGCATGAACTCGCCGTACTCGAGCACGCGCAGCAGGTAGGCCTGAGTGTCGAGCGGCATCTCGCCGATCTCGTCGAGAAAGATGGTGCCGCCATTGCAGGTCTCGAAATAACCCTTCCGGTCGGAAGTGGCACCCGTGAAAGCGCCTTTCTCATGACCGAACAGCTCCGAGTTGATCGTGCCTTCGGGAATGGCGCCGCAGTTGACGGCGATGAACTCGTTGTGCTTGCGCGGGCTGAGCGAATGGATCACCTTGGAAAAAACCTCCTTCCCTACCCCGCTCTCGCCCATGAGCAAGACCGTCAGATCGGTGGGGGCCACGCGCACGGCCGTGCTCAGCGCCCGATCGAGCAGCTCGGAGGTGCCAATGATGTTGAATCGGCGTTTGATTGCTTGCAGTTCTCTGTCCATCACA
>CAYNYN010000416.1:0-2716 GCA_964401445.1 uncultured Saprospiraceae bacterium
ACCCTCAACCCTTTTTGCAGGAGACGCAATTTATCCCGATCGCCAATCGATATTCATCATCGAGCACATAAACTCAAACCAACAGCCATGCATTCGACCCGACTGTGGAAAATTGTCAACCGGATTGCCGTGCTGGTGCTGCTGCCGCTGGCCCTCACGGCCCAGGCGCCGAAAAAATGGACGGCCGCCGACATCCACCACGCCATCAAGAAGGCCAACGTGCTGGGCTCGGCCCTGTACGTGGCGGCCCACCCCGACGACGAGAACACGCGCATGATCGCCTGGCTGGCCAACGAGCTGAAGGTCGAGGTGGCCTACCTGTCGATGACGCGCGGCGACGGCGGCCAGAACCTCATCGGCCCCGAGATCGCCGAGCTGCTGGGCGTGCTGCGCACGCAGGAGCTGCTGGCCGCCCGCCGCATCGATGGCGGCGCCCAGCGCTTCACCCGCGCCAACGACTTCGGCTACTCGAAAAGCCCCGACGAGACGCTGCGCATCTGGAACAAGGACGCGGTGCTCAGCGACGTGGTGTGGGCCATCCGCAACTGGCAGCCCGACATCATCATCAACCGCTTCGACCACACGGGCAGCCGCCGCACCCATGGCCACCACACCTCCTCGGCCATGCTCTCGTACGAAGCGTTCGACCTGGCAGGCGACCCCGAAGCCTTCCCCGAGCAGCTGCAGTACGTGCAGCCGTGGCAGCCGCGCCGCCTGTTCTTCAACACCTCGTGGTGGTTCTACGGCAGCCGCGAAGCCTTCGAAAAAGCCGACAAGTCGGACATGCTCGCCGTGGACGTGGGCGCCTACTATCCCCTGCTCGGCAAGTCGAACAACGAGATCGCAGCCGAGAGCCGCAGCCAGCACAAGTGCCAGGGCTTCGGCTCCAGTGGTTCGCGCGGCAGCCAGATGGAATACCTCAAGCTGCTCAAGGGCGACATGCCCGCGACGAACAACCCCTTCGCCGGCATCGAGCTGAGCTGGCGCCGCGTCGAGGGGGGTGCCCCCGTGGCCGAAGTGCTCGAGCGCGTCGATCGCAACTTCCGCTCCGACGAGCCCTGGGCCAGCGTGCCCGACCTGCTGCAGGCCCTGCGCCTCATCGAAGCGCTGCCCGAAAGCCACTGGACCCGCATCAAGTCGGAAGAGATCCGCGAGATCATCGCGGCCTGCATGGGCCTGTTCGTCGATGCCACCACGCCGGCGGCCTCGGCCACGCCCGGCGAAGCGGTGCCCGTCCACCTCGAAGTGATCAACCGCTCGCCGGTGAAAGCCCAGCTCAAGGCCGTGCGCATCCGCCCCGAAGGGCCCACGCTCAGCCCCTGGATGGCCCTTCCGGAAAACGAGCCCTGGGAGCAGGACACCACGCTGCTGCTGCCGCCCGACGTGCCCTTCACCAGCCCCTACTGGCTGATGCAGCCCTGGCAGCTGGGCATGTACACCGTCGAGGACCAGCGCCTGCGCGGACTGCCCGAGACGCCGCGCCCCGTCGTGGTCGAGTTCGAGATCGAGGTGGGCGGCACGCCCTTCGTGCTGCGCCGCGAGCTGAAGCACCACTACACCGACAACGTCAAGGGCGAGCAGTACGAGCCTTTCGAGATCACGCCGCCCGTCTTCGCCAACTTCGATCAGGACGTCTATGTGTTTGCGCAAGCGCAACCCAAGGAGGTGGCCGTGGTGCTGCATGCCGGCCGCGACAGCCTCGCCGGCAAGCTGAGCCTGTGCACGCCGCAGGGCTGGCAGGTGGAGCCGGCCGGCTACGACGTGCTGCTGCCGCGCAAGGGCGAAGAACAGCGCTTCGTCTTCCGCGTCACCCCGCCCGACACCCAGTCGGTAGGCAAGATCAGCCCCATGGTCGAGGTGGACGGCCAGACCTGGACGCGCAAGGTCGTCTTCATCGACTACGACCACATACCCCGCCAGACCGTGGTGCTGCCCTCAGAGGCACGCGTGGCCCACATCGACATCCGCAAGGCCGGCCACCGCATCGCCTACATCATGGGTGCCGGCGACAAGGTGCCCGAGAGCCTGCGCCAGATCGGCTATCAGGTGGACCTCATCGCCGTGGACGACATCGCCGCCGAGCGCCTGGCCGACTACGATGCCGTCGTCATCGGCGTGCGCGCCTGCAACACGCACGAGAAGCTGCGCTTCAAGCTGCCCGAGCTGTGGGCCTGCGCCCGCAACGGCGGCACCGTGGTCATGCAGTACCAGACGACCTGGGGCCTCAAGGTGCCCATGGACGAGATCGCCCCCTACCCGCTGAAGCTGTCGCGCGAGCGCGTGACCGTGGAGGAGGCACCCGTCACCTTCCTCGCTCCCGACCACCCCGTGCTGCACTTCCCCAACGAGATCACGCAGGCCGACTTCGAGGGCTGGGTGCAGGAGCGCGGCCTCTACTTCGCCAGCGAATGGGACGAAGCCTACACGCCCATCCTCGCCGCCAACGACCCGGGCGAGCCGCCGCGCAAGGGCGGCCTGCTGGTGGCGCCCCTGGGCAAGGGCTGGTTCGTCTATACGGGCTACTCGTGGTTCCGCGAGCTGCCGGCCGGCGTGCCCGGCGCCTATCGCCTCTTCGCCAACATCATCAGCCTGGGACAGCAAGAGTGAGGAGAGATGGGTGAGGAGAGAGGAGAGGTTTTAGGGCACCAATGCATGATGATGAAAACCGCTTCAAGAGGATTTGAGATTCGAGGAATCGCCGGTTGAGACTCGCTGC
>CAYNYN010000417.1:0-2707 GCA_964401445.1 uncultured Saprospiraceae bacterium
GCGGCATTTTGCGATCGACAAACGAAACGCACACTGCAGGCGTTATGCCCTTGGCTCATTGCAATCGATATGCGAACCACCCTCTGCCTCCTTCTGTGCGCCCTCATGCCGTGTCTGCTTGCTGCCCAGCAAAAAGGCACGACCCGCATCGACGGCCAGATCGTCAAGTGGACGCTGTCGCCCGAGGGCGACACGCTCTACCTGTACGAGCTGCCCGACGTGAGCGTCACCTCGCCGCGCCATTTCAGCTCCTACCAGGAATACCTGCGTTACCTGCGCTACAAGCGCTATGCCCTGAAGGTATATCCCTACGCGCAGGAAGCCATCCGCATCTTTCGCGAGGTGGAATACGTCACCCAGAACCTGCCCAGGCGCAAGCAGCGCAAGTACATCAAGCGGCTGCAGCGCGAGCTGGAGGAGCAGTTCGAGGACCAGTTGAAAAAGCTCACCAAGACGCAGGGCTACATCCTCATCAAGATGATCGAGCGGGAGCTCGACACGCCCATCTACGACCTGATCCGCAACCTGCGCGGCACCATCACGGCCACCTACTGGAACACGTTCAGCCGCTTCTGGGGCTATCGCCTCAGGGAGGGCTATCGCAAGGGCGACGACCCCATCCTCGACGCCGTGTTGCAGGACCTCGAGCTGGAACGCCAGTAGCGCTCAGCCCATCGCCTCGCGGACGACGGCCTCGAACAGCTCGCCCAGCGTCCAGCCGTGGGCGCGCGCCTGCTGCGGCACGATGCTCTGCGGCGACATGCCCGGGATGGTGTTGGCTTCGAGGAAGTAGAAGGTGTCGGCCGAGCGGATGAAGTCGAAACGCACGATGCCGCGGCAACCCAGCACCTCGTAGCATTTGCGCGACAGCGCCTGCACCTGCGCCGTCAGCTCGGGTGGCAGCGGCGCCGGCGTGATCTCGTCGCTCTTCGATTCGTACTTGGCCTGGTAATCGAAAAACTCGGTATGCGGCCGGATCTCGGTGACGGGCAGCACCACCACCTCGCCCTCGCGGCGCACCACGCCACACGAATACTCCTGGCCGGGGATGAACTGCTCGACCAGCACCTCGTCGTCGTAGCGGAACGCCAGCTCGATGGCTTCGTCGAGGCGGCCCGCTTCGGTCACCTTGCTGACGCCGAAGCTGCTGCCGTTCTTGTTGGGCTTGACGAAGAGAGGAAGGCCCAGCTGCAGCAGCTCGTCGGTGGGCGGGCGCTCGTCGTGGCGCAGCAGGCGCCCTTGGGCCATGGGGATGCCCCAGGGCGCGAGAAAAGCCTTGCATGCCTGCTTGTTGAAGGTCAGGGCGCTGCACAGATGGTCGCAGCCCGTGACGGGCAGGCCCACCAGCTCGAAGTAGCCGTGGATGGCGCCGTCTTCGGCAGGGTGGCCGTGCAGCATCAGAAAGACCAGGTCGAAGGTGTGGCGCGCCCCTTCGAGCGGCAGCGAGAAGTCGTTCTTGTCGAGGGGCAGGCCCGTGGCCTGGTCGTAGAAGGTGCCGCCGCGCAGGTCGATGATGCGGGCGTCGTAGCGGTCGGGGTCGAGGTGGTCGGCCACGGTGCGGGCGCTCTTGAGCGAGATGTCGCGTTCGGCCACGTCGCCACCGGTGAGGATGGCCACCTTGAGTTGTTTGGCAGGATTCATCGCGTCGGTTCGTTGGTACACAATGCGCAAAGGGCTTCGGATGCGGCTGCCCTTCCCGGGCAAAGATCAGTGCTGCCCGTGATACTGTTCACCCGCTTCCACGGCGATGTGCAGGATGTTTTGCGGGGGCGGCAGCAGGCAGGTGGCATACTCGGTCCAGGCGCAGGGCGGGTTGTAGGCCTTGTTGAAGTCGAGCACGAGGGTGCCCGTGCTGTCGGGGCGCGGCGCGTACAGGTAGCGGCCGCCGCCGTAGGTGGTGGTGCCCGTCGTCTGGTCGGCGAAGATGATGAACAGCTCGTCGGGGCCGCCGTCGAGCACGTCGAGGGCAAACTTGCGGCCGTCCTTCCGGAAGATCACCCTGCCGGGGATGTCCTGGCGGATGGACATGCGCAACACGTTGTCGAAAACGAACGGCTTGGGCGGGTCGTAGGGCACGTACGTGGCCTCGAGCCGCCACTCGGGATCGTAGGGGAAGTATTCGATGCCCTCGAAAGTGGTGCGCGCCTCGGCCAGCGTGTCGCGCACGCGCAGCCCGATGGCGTTGCCGCGCTCGATGAGGTAAAAGAAGATGGAGCCGGTGTGCAACACAGTGGGCTGCCCGCCGCGGTCGGTGGCCAGCGGCACGTAGGTGACCAGACTGTCGTCGAGGTACACCTGCCCTTCGGGCAAAAACTCGCCCCACAGCCCCTTGTCGCTCCACACGATCTCGCCCATGAAGGGCGGTGCCGCGGGCGGCAGCACGAGCTGGTTGCTGGAGTCGGAGCCGATGGTGTTGGCGCCGGGCTGCAGCCAGTGCAGGCCCACCAGCGTGAGCCAGCCGTTGGGGGCCGTCAGGCTGTTGAGGCGCTCGGCTTTCCAGGCCTCCCACTCGGCCAGCAAGGTGGAATCGACGGCTGCGGCTGCCGTGTCGGTGGAGGCGTCGGTGGACGAGGTGTCGCCCTCGCTGCAGCCGCTCCAGAGCAAGGCAGCGAAAAGGAAGACGAGCAAGCTGGATGTGCGCATGAATCGGTTGGTTTTGATGGCCTGCCGGGCCGCATTTGCCGAAAGGCAGCCATACGGACAGGCG
>CAYNYN010000418.1:0-2705 GCA_964401445.1 uncultured Saprospiraceae bacterium
AAAACCGCTATGCCCCGACCCGATTTTCGACATACCGCATACGATCCCGGCATCCGCGAGCGCATGTTTCGCGCCGCCGGGCAGCATTTGCCGAAAGGCGAAAAATGGACCACGGCCGAATTCATCGAGGTGCCGCCCGTGATCGATCAGGGGCAGCGCGACGGCCTGCCCCACCTGTGGTTCGTGTCGGGCATACCGCCCTACCTGCGCGGCCCCTACAGCACGATGTATCTGGTGCGGCCGTGGACCATCCGCCAGTATGCCGGCTTCTCGACGGCCGAAGAGAGCAACGCCTTCTACCGCCGCAACCTGGCCGCCGGCCAGAAAGGGCTGTCGGTGGCCTTCGACCTGGCCACCCACCGCGGCTACGACTCCGACCACCCGCGCGTGCGCGGCGACGTGGGCATGGCGGGCGTGGCCATCGACACGGTGGAAGACATGAAGATCCTGTTCGACGGCATCCCGCTCGACAAGATGTCGGTCTCGATGACGATGAACGGGGCCGTGATCCCCATCATGGCCTTCTACATCGTGGCGGCCGAGGAGCAGGGCGTGCGACCCGAGCAGCTCAGCGGCACCATCCAGAACGACATCCTCAAGGAGTTCATGGTGCGCAACACCTACATCTACCCCCCCGAGCCGTCGATGCGCATCGTGGCCGACATCTTCGCCTATACGGCCCGTCACATGCCGCGCTTCAACTCGATCAGCATCAGCGGCTACCACATCCACGAGGCCGGCGGCACGGCCGACATCGAGCTGGCCTACACGCTGGCCGACGGCCTCGAGTACGTGCGCACGGGCCTGAAGGCGGGCCTGGCCATCGACGACTTCGCGCCGCGCCTCAGCTTCTTCTGGGCCATCGGCATGAACCACTTCATGGAGGTGGCCAAGATGCGGGCCGGCCGCATGCTCTGGGCAAAAATCATCCGCCAGTTCGAGCCGAAGAACCCCAGGTCGATGGCGCTGCGCACCCACTGCCAGACGTCGGGCTGGAGCCTCACCGAGCAGGATCCCTTCAACAACGTGGCGCGCACCTGCATCGAAGCCATGGCGGCCGTGCTGGGCGGCACCCAGTCGCTGCACACCAACGCCCTCGACGAGGCCATCGCCCTGCCCACCGACTTCTCGGCGCGCATCGCACGCGAGACGCAGCTCTGGATCCAGCAACGGACCGGCGTGACGCGCGCCGTGGACCCGCTCGGCGGCGCCCACTACGTCGAATACCTGACCGACCGGCTGGCGCGCCGCGCCTGGCAGCTCATCGAAGAGATCGAGTCGCTGGGCGGCATGACCAAAGCCATCGAGCAGGGCATCCCCAAGCTGCGCATCGAGGAGGCCGCCGCGCGCAAGCAGGCCCGCATCGACAGCGGCAAGGACCGCATCGTGGGCGTCAACGTCTTCCGCGTGGACGAGCAGCCCGACATCGACATCCTCGAAGTGGACAATGCCGCCGTGCGCGAAAAACAGATTCAGCGCCTGCGCGAGGTGAAGGCACGCCGCAACGACGAGGCCGTGCAGCGGGCCCTGGCCGCCCTCGAAACGGCCGCCCGCACCGGCAAGGGCAACCTGCTGGAGCTGGCCGTCGAGGCCGCGCGCCATCGCGCCACCCTGGGCGAGATATCCGAAGCGCTGGAGCGCGCCTTCGGCCGCTACGTGCCGCCCGTGCGCGCCATCAGCGGCGTGTACGCCAAAGAGATCGACATGGACGAGGACTTCAAGAAAGCGCGGGCCCTGGCCCGGGCGTTTGCCGAAAAGGCCGGCCGCCGGCCCCGCATCATGATCGCCAAGCTGGGCCAGGACGGCCACGACCGCGGCGCCAAGGTGATCGCCACCAGCTTCGCCGACCTGGGCTTCGACGTCGACATCGGGCCCCTCTTCCAGACGCCCGAAGAGGCCGCCCGCCAGGCCGCCGAGAACGACGTCCACATCCTCGGCATCTCGTCGCTGGCCGCCGGCCACAAGACGCTGGTGCCCGAGACCCTGGCGGCACTCCGCGCCCTCGGCCGCGACGACATCCTCGTGGTGGTGGGTGGCGTCATCCCGCCGCAGGACTACGACTTCCTCTACGAGCAGGGCGTGGCGGCCATCTTCGGGCCGGGCACCAAAATCCCGAAGGCGGCAGCCCAGCTGCTCGAGCTGCTGCTCGAGATGGTGGAATGAGCAGCCCCCGCTGCCCGTGCAGCAGGCTTTTTCCTCGACACGACCACAACCCACAGCGACCCATGGAAGACAAAAAACCCCGAAACGACGAGCCCCGCCCCAACCCCATCGACCCCGACAAGGTGACCGACCGGCCGGGTACGCTCACCTACGCCCACCACGTGGGCAGCGCCCTCATCAAGCCCATCGACCGCGGCCGCGTCAAGGGCGTGGCACTGGAGTCGATGTACGAACAGACCAACCGCCAGCTCGACCAGATACGCCAGCAGGTGGAGCTGCTGGCACGACAGGCGCAGGCCATCCACGAGCGCGTCCGCATCTCCGAACGCATCTACCAGGCACAGATCAACTTCAAGCCCCTGCCCGGACACATCTACCACCTCTATCGGCGCCCCTCGGGCGAAGACGTGCTCTCCATGGTCGCACCCCACGAGTGGGGCCGCCACTGCCCGCTCGAGTTCGTGGCCACCGTCAAGCTGCTGGCCGACCACACCTGGGAGGTGCTGGAAGGGGAAGTTGATGAGGATGTGGTTGAGGGTTGA
>CAYNYN010000419.1:0-2704 GCA_964401445.1 uncultured Saprospiraceae bacterium
ATTTGCATTCACGACCGGCAAAATCACCCGACCATGAGACGAGCCCTCACGTTCCTGTTCTTCCTTTGCCTGTGGGCAAATGCCTCTGCCCAGCCCGCGTACTATTTCCCGAAAGGGACCACGCTCGACCCGGCCATCCCCTCGCCCGAGGCCTTCCTCGGCTACCCCGTGGGCGAATGGCACACCCGCCACGACCGCCTCGTGGCCTATTTCGAGCGGCTGGCTGCGACCAGTGCGCAGGCCCGCCTCGAGGTCATCGGCCACACCAACGAGCTGCGCCCGCAGGTGGTGCTTGCCATCAGCAGCCCACGCAACATGGCGCGCCTCGAAGCCATCCGGCAGGCCCACCTCGCCCTGGCCGACCCTACGCAGCCCATGCCCGACACCAGCGACCTGCCCGTGGTGGTGCTGCTCGGCTATGGCGTGCACGGCAACGAGGCGTCCAGCGCCGAGGCGGCCATGCTCACCGCCTGGTACCTGCTGGCCGCCCAGGCAGCGCAGCCCTGGCTCGACGAGGCCGTCATCCTCATCGACCCGGTGTACAACCCCGACGGGCGCGACCGCCACACCTGGTGGGTCAACATGCACAAGGGCAACCCGCCCGTGGCCGACCCCCTCGACCGCGAGCACAACGAAGCCTGGCCGGGCGGCCGCACCAACCACTACTGGTTCGACCTGAACCGCGACTGGCTGCCGCTGGCGCACGTGGAAAGCCGCAACCGCGTGGCCTTCTACCACCGCTGGCTGCCCAACGTGGCCACCGACTACCACGAGATGGGCACCAACGCCACCTACTTCTTCGAGCCCACCGAGCCCTTCGGTTCGGAAAACCCGCTGGTGCCCCGCCGCAACTACGACGAGCTCAACAACCTCTTCGCCCGATACTTCCAGCAGGCCCTCGACGAGATCGGCGCGCTCTACTACACGCGCGAGTCGTTCGACAACTCGTACCCGGGCTACGGCAGCACCTACCCCGACATCCAGGGCGGGCTGGGTCTGCTGTTCGAGCAGGCGCGCTCGGCAGGCCACGTGCAGCGCACCACCACCGAAGACCTGCACTTCCGCTTCACCATTCGCAACCAGGTGCGCACGGGCATCGCCACGGTGCGCGCCGCCGTGGAAAACCGCACCCACCTGCTGGCCTACAAGCGCTGGTTTTTTGCGGAAGCACTGCAGAAGGCGCGCGAGGCCGGCCATGCCGGCTGGGTGTTCGCCGCGCCGCACGACCCCACGCGGCTGCGCGCCTTCCTCGAGCTGCTGTCGCGCCACCACATCGAGGCCTGGCCCCTGGCCGCCAGCCTTTCGGCAAATGGCACCCGCTACGAAGCCGGCCAGAGCTGGTTCGTGCCGGCAGCGCAGCAGCAGTACCTGCTGGCCGCCAGCATCTTCGAGCCGCGCACCAACGACGCCATCCCCGACAGCGTGTTCTACGACGCCTCGTCCTGGGCGCTGGCCCTGGCCTGGAATCTCGACTTCGACCGGGTGGACCGCAGGCCGCCCGTGGACCAGACGCAGACCCTTTCCGCCGCTTTCGCAAAACCCGACCCGCAGGTGGCGCCGGCGCCCTACGCCTGGGTGATCGACTGGCGCGACTACGGCGCGGCAGCCCTGCTGTGGCACCTGCTCGACAAGGGCGTGCACGTGAAGACGGCCTTCAAGCCCTTCGAGCTCGAAACGGCGGAAGGCAGGAAGGCCTTCGGCCACGGCAGCCTCATCGTGGCCGTGCACGACCAGGCCTTCGCCCCCGACAGCCTGCACCGCATCGTGCAGGAAGCCGCACGCATCAGCGGCGTGCCCGTCCACGCCGTGGCCACGGGGCGCAGCCTCGCAGGCATCGACCTGGGCAGCCGCAACTTCCGCACGGTGGAAAAGCCGCGCCCGCTCATGGTGGTCGGCGAGGGCGTGTCGGGCTACGAGGCGGGCGAGGTGTGGCACCTGCTCGACACGCGCGTGCACATGCCCATCACCAAAGTGGACGTGAGCGACTGGCGTCGCGTGAACCTGTGGGACTACAACACGCTGGTGCTCGTCAGCGGCCGCTACGATTTTTCCGAAAGGGAAATCAAGCAGATCGGCGAATGGCTCTCGGCCGGAAACACGCTCATCGCCATCCGCGGCGGAGCGGCCTGGGCCATGCAAAAGGACATCGTGGCCGACACGCTGGCGCGCCCGCCACGCGACACCGCCGCGACGGCCCGCATCGACTTCGAACAGGCGTCCGAGCTCATTGGCTCGCGCCGCATCGGGGGCGTCGTCTTCGAAGCGGACGTCGACCCCACCCACCCCGTCGGCTTCGGTTTTGCCGGCAGGCGCCTCTACGTGTGGCGCAACCACGACTACGTGCTGCCGCCCTCGAAAAACCCGTTCAGCACGGTGGTGCAGCTCGCCGCCGACAAGCCGCAGGTGGATGGCTACGTGCACCCCGAGGTGCTGGCACGCGTGCAGGGCACGGCCTCGTGCGTGGTGAGCAAGGTGGGCCGCGGCCGGGCCATCCTGATGCTCGACAACCCCAACTTCCGGGGCTTCTGGTACGGCACCAACCGGCTGTTCCTCAACAGCCTGTTCTTCGGCAGCCTCGTGCCCGTGCCCGAAATGCCGCGCTGATATGCGGTGCGGGCGCAGGACGCGGCCGCTGTGCTACCTTTGGCTGCTCAAAACAGCTACTGACGATGAATAGAGAAGAGAAAATCCGCTCCTTCGATCC